>JANQUM010000143.1 GCA_030731175.1 Spirosomataceae bacterium | reverse complement strand
TTGGTGGATGAACATCGGCAGGAACGCATTTGATTCTACAAAGCACCAAGAAAAACTGACAATTTTTACAAAAAAAAACGACGCTCTGAAAATGGATCGGGCGTTGACTCCAAAAGAGAATCGGTTGCGACAAAAATATGAACGAAAGGCAAATCGAGCCGCCGAAAACTTACGACAAAATTCGGCGTGGTTTTGGCGAACAATCGGAGAAACCCCAACCATTATTGCAGAAGATGAAATCAATGCAACGGCTTTCAAAATTAAGAAATATTTATTTGACAGTGGCTTTCGGGACGCCGACGTAAATTACACAATCGAACCCGCAAAAAACCGCAAGCCGAAAGTCAATTTAACTTACATTATTCAGGAAAATACGCCCTACCTAATTGACTCGGTTATCTACGATTTTGGGGATGATTCGCTGAAAAATGCGGTGTTATCTGCCAATACCCCCAGTTTTGTGGCAAAAGGGTTGCGTTTTACCAATCAAATTACGGAAGCAGAAAAAACACGAATTGAAATTCTCGCACGAGATAAAGGGTACTTCAATTTTTCAAATAAGTACATTACCTACGGTGCTACAAATGCGGCTGGCAGTTTGGAGCAATTCAAAAAAGACAAAGCTGGTACGCTCCTTTTTCAGGTTTTTAACCCTGACGGAAAGGCAGCCCACCAAAAATTTACCGTGGAAGAGGTAACTTTTCAAGCGATTGAATTTAATAGTGTTTTAACGAAGGCAATTTCTGATACGGTTTATATAAATGGAATCAAATTCATAACTAACGATGTAAAAATCCCGCTTCGGGTAATTGACCGCCGTATTTCTACCAGACCGTCAAGTCTTTACAGCACATCTGAGATTTCGGAAACACAACGGCAAATCGGACTTTTGAGTCAGTTTTCGTTCGTTAGTCAGCAAATAACTCAACTTACCGATTCGACTTTAAAAATCGATTACTTTGCCCCAACATTAAATCGTTTTGGTTTTACGGCTACGCCCGGAGTTCAAAGTCTTTTTAGCGGCAATAATTCTAATTTTACGGGTTTCGTTGTTCCATTCTCATTTCTCATAAGGAATAGCTTCAAACGCCTCGAAACCATTGAGCTTTCTGCCACCGCGGGTGTGGAAGGACAACCTTCACCGATTGATGTTTCTCAGATTCGGGGAAGTTTAGAATTAGGAACAAATTTTTCGCTCACGTTTCCAACAATTTTGTTGCCGTTAGTTTCAACAAGAGGGTTAACGAAGTTGAACCCCAAAACAAGTATCGGTGCGGGTTTTAATTATTCCGAACCTTTTTGGGGACGACGGCTAAATTTCAACCTCAAAACGATTTATTCGTGGCAGCCTTCCTATTTTGAGCAATTCTCGTTTTCGCTACTTGATGTAAGTTTGATAAACACAATTTACAGCACGGGTGAAGGTAACGCCGCAGGAAATAGTTTTTACAACGAGGTAGTGCGGCAGCAATTGTTGGGGAATAACCTAAAAGTTACGTTTGATCCGCAGTTTGTTTCCGGTGTTAGCGGCAGCTATT
>JANQUM010000142.1 GCA_030731175.1 Spirosomataceae bacterium | reverse complement strand
TCCTCAGCGACGGTGGCGGCGAAGACGAAACCGAAGACATTGAAGTCTTAGAACTTGACTTTCAGGAAGCTTTGAAAATGATTAAAACCGGCGAAATCAACGATGCAAAAACGGTGATTTTGTTGCAGCATGCGGCGATGGAGGGGTTGGTTTGATTAATTTTACATATAATTGCTTGCTGGTTGAGTCAAAGACCGCCCAAACAAATACCCACATTTAGTTGTCAAAAAGCAATGCACATAATTCAAGCACCAAAAAACACAATCCTAACCGTTGATGAATTATTTGAAAATTACGTAAATAAGCTACTCATTTCCGAACAGCAAATGGAGCAGTTTCACCGTGAAATTCTCCAATACTATGAAGCACTAAATCCCATATTTCTAATCCGAAAAGTTAAAGATGATAAGCGAGGGTTAATTTATGAAAATGCTCTCGGTCATCACATAAAACCCACGGACAATTCTCCATCATGGTGGCTACACCATAACCTGTACCATAAAATGATGAATGACTTCTCAACTTTTAATGAGTTCATCGACAATATTCCGTGCCACATGTTTGACATTAAATTGAAAGGGCACGTAAATCATGCCGGATGGCATGTCGCACATATCTTCAATGCAAAAGACCGCAGGACAAATACAAACGAATGGAGTCACGATGAACTTTTAAAGAAAACCCTAAGAAATATTCACCCTTGCAACTATTTCTATATTCCTAAAACTAGCTGGCAACGGAATGGTGGCGACAGCGAAGTAATTGCTTATTTCTACGATAAGTTCAAAAACAAATACAGCACCGTTTTTGAGGAGTTTGAAAGCATTGTTAATCCTGACGGTCAGCGTTTTAAGATAACTCAATCTGCAATATTGGTTGACACTTTCGAACGAGAAAAAGAGACGAATGCGACATTGAAAAATAATCAAAAAGAAAGCTTAAGTAAAGAAAGATGGCCAAATAAAAAAACTATCAGAAGGTTAGCCTTCCATGCAAGTGAAATCGAAAAGTTAGCTGACCATGACAGCTTTGAAATCATAACAGACAATGGCACATTTCGGATGACTAAAAAGGAATTTTACTCAACATTTGAAAATGTAACAGAATCGAAAAGTTACAGAGTTGACGGATTTTACCACTACCCCAAAACTCCAAAAAAAGCACTTCAGTACCTTTTTAAAAACTAATCCAATCATAGGATATTGATCAATAAAAATATCTAATCACCTCATAATTTCGCTATTTTTGAGCCGATTAGACCAATTAATCGGCTCAAATATGTATTACTCGAAAATAAACGGCTGGCCTGAATTTTGTCAATCACCAAAACCTCTAAAGCAACTGCCACCCGTGACTTACAAGATTTGGTCGAAAAAGGACTTTTAAAATCTGAAGGCGAAGGTCGGGGAAGGAATTATCAGGTGGTGATTTAAGGATTCTGCGATTTCCCATTCCTTAAAATCCGTTAAATTTTCTTCCCCGATAAAACTTTTTCCTTCGCTTTGCATCTAACCTTGTGTAAATCATTTTGAGATGAATAACAGCAAGGCTGAAACAGTAGATAAGAGATGGCCATATTTCCTACTGCGGCTTTAACTAATGCTCATTTCGTTAATTCAATAATCACAAAAAAGATGAAAAAAGTAAGCGTATTATTTATGTGTATGTTATTTGTAGGGTTTGCCGCGATGGCACAAAGAGGTGGAAACGGCAACCGCCCAGACCCAAAAGCCCGTGCCGAAGCTCAGGCAAAAGTCATGAAAGTTGACCTCAACTTAAATGATGCTCAATACCAAAAGGTTTTAGCTCTTAATATAGCACAAGCAGAAAAAGCAACTGCCAAACGCACCGAGAAGAAAGAGGAAATGGAGGAACAACGAGCAGCGATGAAAGCCGAGCGTGAGGTATTCCAGCAAGAGTTGAAAGGCATTTTGACTCCCGAGCAATTTAAAAAGCACGAAGCCATGATGAAAGAACGTCAGGAAAACCGTGGGGAGCGTGGCAATAAGCCAGGTAACCGGAAACCTAAGAACTAATTTTTCAAACTTCCACACTAAAAATGCCCTTGAATTACTTCATGGGCATTTTTGTTTTGTCACCCTACAAAAATTTCCGTTCGGAAAATATAGATACCTTCCATCCCAAACTAATCACAAAACTAAACGATTGGGGCAGAAAATTGGTTGAATAGTTATTATCGCCCAACTCTCCAACTAAGGAAAGCGGCAAATTTCCAACCTAAACTATACCAATATGTTTTTAATATTCATCGGTGTTATCCTGCTCATTGCGGGTTTTGCTATTAATACGCCTGCTTTGCAGATTTCAACTTTTTCACGCCCCGTCAAAATTGCCGGAGTTGTGGTTATTCTACTCGGGGCTTTATCAAGTGCCGTCATACAAATTGATCCGGGTCAAGTTGGCGTACAAGCCTTATTCGGTAATGTGAAGGAACGCACGCTTCCAAGCGGTTTGAGTGTGGTAAACCCACTCGTGGAAGTACGTGAATTTGACATCAAAACGCAAAATTACACCATGTCTGGCATTACTGACGAAGGAAACAAAGGCGGCGATGATGCCATTCGGGCGTTATCTGCTGATGGTCTTGAAGTAACCATTGACTTGACGGTGCTTTACCGCATTATTCCTTCGGAAGCTCCCGCCATTTACCGTGAATTGGGCGTTGACTACCGCGACGTAATTGTACGACCAATTGCTCGGACGAGAATTCGTGACCTTGCTGCTAATTACGAAGCGGTGTCGCTTTATTCGTCGAAAAGAGAAGAATTTCAGGGAAAAATCTTCAATGCCATCGAAGTTGATTTTAAGAAGCGTGGCTTAGTGCTTGAGCAGCTTTTAGTTCGGAATATCACACTTCCTGAATCAGTAAAGAAAGCAATTGAGTCAAAGATTAACGCCGAGCAAGATGCTCAGAAAATGCAGTTCGTTTTGCAGAAAGAAAAGCAAGAAGCCGAGCGTAAACGCGTTGAGGCTCAAGGTATTGCAGATTACCAACGCATCATTACTTCTACACTTACGAAAGGTCTTTTGGAGTACGAAGCTATCAAAGCTCAGAAAGAAATTGCCATTTCTCCGAATGCTAAAGTAATCATCACGAGTGGTAAAACACCTGTAATATTGGGGGGTAATTAATTATCTTCTGTCCGAAAATAATAAACGCCATCGGTTTCAATACTGATGGCGTTTTATTGTTTTTGGCACTGACAACGGTCATCGACCTTGACAGCAGTCAAATTCTGGGCGACCCCATCTGCGACCGCCAAAAGGGTTATTCTAACCGAAATGCAATAGGCATTGTGAAATAAACATTTACTTTTTCGCCGCCTTGCTCCGCAGGTTTCCAAGTTGGCATGCCAGCTAATATCCGAGCCACTTCTTCTTCGCAGCCATAACCAATTCCTTTGAGCGTTTCAATTTTACCGATGTCGCCGTCTTTTGTCACCACAAATTTCACAAATACTTTGCCTTGTATCTTGTCCCGTTGGGCTACTTCGGGGTACTTTAGGTTTTGACCAATATATTCGTACATTTTCGACATGCCGCCCGGAAATTCAGGGGATGTTTCAACCTTCGTAAATATTTCACCTTCTACTTTCGCCATCTTTATTTCATCGCTTACAGCAACTGGTTCAAAAGATTCACCGTTATTCATCATATTTTCACAGCTTATTATTGAGCCTGCTACCAAGAGAGATAAGAGTACTTTTTTCATCGTTTTTATGTTTAAGTTGAAAATTGTAAATGATTATTCAAAAAGTATTGGCAGGGTATAGTATACCCGAACAGGTCTTCCATTTTGTTTTCCGGCGTTCCACTTGGGCATTTCAGAAATTAACCGAATAGCCTCTTCGTCAAATTCGTTTCCTATTCCTTTCAGCAGTTCTATTTTACCAATACTGCCGTCTTTTTCTACTACAAATTTCAAAAATACCTTACCTCCATTTTTACTATTTGCTGGAGTACGAATATTGCTTGCCAAATACTGATACATTTTTGAAACCCCACCTACAAACTCTGGATTTTGCTCTACCGTAGTAAAAATTTCTTCTCCGTATTCTTGCGGTTCATTGAAGGGGATTTTTGCACCCGAAATGATGGAAGAAACCGAAGAGCTTAACCTTACCTGAATGACTGACGAACCGCTGATAGTTACTTCCAGAGGTTTGAAGTTTAGGTAACTAAAAATCAAAGCGACACCTTCAGGAATATTTTCAAGTTTAAAATATCCATTCTTGTTGGTCTGAACACTGGTTTCACTTCCCTTTACTTTAATCGTTGCCCTGTAAATAGGCGTACTATTATCGTTATAAACATAACCTTCCACCACTCGATTTTCAATCGTGAGTTCTGCCTTTGCAAAAACTGCCAAGAAACTAAATATCAAAAAACAAACTATCCTGAATAGTAGCATCTTACTTATCTTTCGTTTTGATAATTATAACGCCGTTTTTCCCTTTCTGACCAAATTTCTCAACGGCATCACCTGACTTGTAAATGAAAGTCGTGCTGCCAGATATATCTTTTTTGTATTTTCTGTTGTATTCATCGTAGGTCATTTCTTCACCATCTACTATGTACAGAGCATCTTTTACTTCGTAAGTATCACTCGTAAAACCTTTAGAATCTGCTCCTTTTTTGGTAATAATTTGAACCGCTCCATTTTTTGCTTGCTCTCCGTAGAGTGACGTTGCAGCAGCACCTTTTATCACATTAATTGAAGAAATACTACTTGGGTTAAGGTTTTCAAGTCGATTTTCTAATTGAACAATTCCATCAATCACAAAAATAGGTTTTGAGCCATCTTTATTCTCTACACCACGAACTTTGACATTATACCTGGATTCACTATTAGATAAATTCACTTTAGGATTTAGGAAGTCTACTTTTGAATCAGAAATTCCCCTCGGAAACTCACTTGCTTCATTATCGCTTTTCCCTTCCAACGCAAATTTTATGGGCATAGTAAAATAAACATTCACGGGCTTACCGTTTTGCTTTCCGGGCGTCCATTTCGGCATTTGGGAAATTACCCGAACGGCTTCTTCGTCGCAGCCATAGCCAATGCCTTTCAGAATTTTTATATCGCCAATTTCTCCGTTTTTCTGTACCACAAATCTCAGAAAAACCTTACCTTCTACCTTCATTTGTTGGGCAAGTTTTGGGTATTTAATTCGCTCCCCAATATACTTGTACATTTCAGTAGCTCCACCCGGAAATTCTGGATTTTGCTCAACCGTTGTAAAAACCTCCTCTCCAACTAAATCTGCATCTTGTGAGGAAACTACTACCATTTCATCGAGCACATTTTCTTGCTTTGTTAACTTAACGGTCACTTCTGCGATACCCTCAATGCTAATTTCACGGGTTTCAAAACCAACGAAAGAAATGATTAGTCGGCTATTCTCTTCACTTAAATTGAGTTTGAAGTAGCCATTTCTATCAGTCACTGTACCTTCAGAACTGCCTTTTTTGGTTATCACCGCTCCTGCCAACGGATCGCCGTCGGAACTTTTCACGAAACCTTCAATTTCACGTACGTTTTTATTAATTGACAAATTATAAATAGACGGTAATTCCGTCAACGGTACTTCTACTGATTCCGCAATATTTTCTAACCCTTCTTTATCAATCACCGTGGCTGAAGCCAATACCATCATGGATAAAAATAACGGGGCAATGAGGCCGTATTTTAACAACGCTGTTTTGGTCGAACGCTTTTTTAATAACATCTCGATTCGGAGTTTAATGGTGGAAGGTTTGTAGAAACTATTGGTCAGCACCGAGGGGGCAATATTGAACTGCTTACTCACCAATAAAGTGGCGTAAGCGGCTTTATCACTCAAGGTTTTACTCGCAAGTTCATCAGCAATAAATTCGTGAATGTTTCGCACCGCATTTTTGTAGAAATAAACTACTGGATTGAACCAACAGATAATTGCAATAATTTCAAACAAAATGACATCTGCCGAGTGCAAGTGCTGGCTGTGTACTTCTTCGTGGCGGTAAATGGTTTCGTGTTCTTCCATTGATTCGTCAACAACGATTTTTCCGAAAAACGAAAATGCCCCGCCGATGGTATCTGTAAAATTACTGAACAACCTATTTGTTATTAAAATGCTTACTATTAACTTAATAGAAAGAAAAATAACCACACTCAAGTAAACAATTCGTAGAATATCCGTCCATAAAATCGCAGATTCTTCCACGGCAGAAAACACGATTACTTCGGGTGAATAAGCCGTAAAAATCACCTCGTTTACCTGTTGGGTCACAAACCACGAACGCACCAAGTCCGACTGCAAAAACGGCACGGCAAATGCCGTAATTGCGGCAATTACCAAATAACCCCGATTAAGGTTATTGAAGGTTTCCTTCCGCAAAAATAGCTTGTAAAAACCGTAAAATAACAGCAGAAACAAGTTGACTTGAATGAGGTAAACGATGGGATTCATACTAATTTTTGTTTTTGAATTGTTCGATCATTTTCAAAATTTCGTCGGCTTCGCCAAGATCAATTTGTTGCTCTTTTACGAAGAAAGAAACCATCTCTCCCACCGAGTTTCCGAAATAACCGTTCATCAGTTTTTCGGTGACAAATTTGCGGTAATCTTCTTTGGAAACTTTCGGGAAATATTGGTGCGTTTTGCCGAAGGCTTTGTGATCAATAAAACCCTTTGTTTCCAAAATTCGGACGATGGTAGAAACCGTGGTGTAAGCGGGTTTGGGTTCGGGCAAACGCTCAATGATTTCTTTGACATATGCCCGCTCTAACTCCCAGAGTTGCTGCATGATTTCTTCTTCTGCTTTGGTTAATTCGTTCATTTTTTCGTAGTGGTTTTGTAATTACAATTCAAACATAAAACTAATTTTTTAGTTTTCAAACTACTTTCTTAGTTAATTCAAGAAGAATGATGAGATTTCGGGTGCTTCAGGTTGATTCAACTTCCACGTACTGTATAATATAAATAGAAGATTCTGAGTACTTTACTTTCATCACCTATAGGGTGAAACACCCAAAAGGACGATAAACTTCGCTCGAAAGAAGTCAACTTCAGGGGTTTGGGGACAGAACTTGGAGAAATTAGTCTAATTTAAAATCGCTTTTACCGCCTCGTTTTTCAATCAAGCGGGTTTCTTTAATAACAATATCATGCGACATCGCCTTACACATATCGTAAATAGTAAGTGCGGCAATACTGGCACCCGTCAGGGCTTCCATTTCAATTCCCGTTTTTCCGGTTAAAGAAGCTGTACAAATAATTTCGATCTCATTGTGGGTATTTACCGAAATCTCGACCTGGCAATTTTCTAAGCCCAACGGATGGCAGAGCGGAATGAGCTCACCGGTGCGTTTTGCCGCCATAATTCCGGCGATAATTGCGGTTTGAAAAACAGGTCCTTTTTTAGAAAGTATTTCGTTTCCTTGCAGTGAATTCAGTATTTCATCCGAAACAACCACGATACTCCTCGCCTTGGCGATTCTTTTCGTTGCGGCTTTTTCGCCAACATCGACCATTGATGGATTGTCCTGAGAATCTAAATGAGTGAAATTTTTCATTGATAAAATGCAATTGACAGCCACAAAAGTAGTTTTTTTGGTCGGATTTTGAATATTCTTTCCATCGGTTCGGGTTTTATCATATATTTACGAAACGAACATAAACCTTTCCGATTCTAATTATGCCTACTCCAAAAAGCGTTCTCATTGCCGAAGATAGCTCAGTAATTCAAAACCTCGCCAAAAAAATCCTTGAATTTCAGAATTTTGAAATCACAGCGGTAAAAAATGG
>JANQUM010000141.1:7322-7926 GCA_030731175.1 Spirosomataceae bacterium | reverse complement strand
GGTCAAATATAGGTTGTTGGTGTTTAGAAAACAATTGCAGATAAATGAAATCAGTAAGTGCACATTAGTCGGGAAATCGAGTGAAACTCAACACGTGTCGCCGCATCTCAAAACGAGATTTGTAAAGAGCGTAAAATTACGAGTCATACAAAAAACTATTTGATAACGGGTTTTCTCTCGTTCCTTACCATTCTACTCCGCCTATCATTCACGAATTTGGCAATTTGCTGACTGTCAATACTTAACCACCAAGGTAGAAAGCCGCGAAGAAGATTATATTTTCCTTCGCGGCCTTGTGTATTGGCGGTAAATTAAATTAACTACTTATACTTCCCAGTAGCAAAAATTAATCAATGGATTAGATATAAGAATCTTTCTTTTGCTGGTTCAGGGAGTTTAAAAAGTGGCATCGCCACGATTCTTTTGTAAGGTCGGATTTTAATCCGACCAACCGGAACAGGGGAACAAACACGAAAGCCGTAGGCTTGGCACATTTTACGACGGATTGAAATCCATCGTTATAATATATCCGAGCCGATGGCTCTCAATGGTTTATACCTTTTATTTCAACCAATCCAGCCTTCAACTTCTTCTTTCGAAGGCA
>JANQUM010000141.1:0-7312 GCA_030731175.1 Spirosomataceae bacterium | reverse complement strand
CAAATCGCAGTTATCTCATTTAGCAAAATTATTTAACGAGAATTTCAAAAAGTTCGAAGCAGGCTGTTCGGAAGCTATTTTAGCTGCCGCTCCGAAGGTTTGAAATTTGATTTTTACGATAAAGTCCGTCACAGAATTTCTGCGACGGACTTTTTGATGATTGTTTATTGCGAAGCGGTTTATCAACCAATCCATCCTTCAACCTCTTCTTTCGAAGGCATTTTTTCGTCGATTTTGAGTTTTTTACGCATTCCGCCTAAGTCGTTGAAAACCTTATTTGTATTGGCTTCTTTCAACGCCCCGATAGTCATAAAACCCATTTTTTGCAATGCCGGAATCCAAACCGTAGGAACGCCCTGTGCTTCGTACTCGGCATTGGTGGCAACTTCAATTTTCTTTTCAGGACGCATCTGCGGGAAGAAAAGCACTTCCTGAATACTCGTTTGGTCAGTCAGCATCATCGTCAAACGATCAATTCCGATACCAATTCCTGACGTTGTCGGCATTCCGTATTCAAGTGAGCGGAGGAAGTCTTCGTCCATCGCCATTGCCTCGTCGTCGCCGCGTTCGGCAAGTTTTAGTTGCTGCTCAAAACGCTCCCGTTGGTCAATCGGATCGTTTAACTCTGAGTAGGCATTTGCTACTTCTTTTCCGTTGATAAATAACTCAAAACGCTCTACCAAACCGGGCTTGCTGCGGTGCTTTTTTGTCAGCGGCGACATCTCCACCGGATAATCCGTGATGAACGTCGGCTGAATGAGGTTTGCTTCCACTTTTTCCCCGAAAATTTCGTCGATTAATTTTGCAACGCCCATCGTTTCGTCCACTTCGATGTTCCATTCTTTACAGAGCGTTTTCAGTTCGGCTTCAGATTTTCCTTCCACGTTTACGCCCGTGTATTTTTCGATAGAACCGAGAATGCTTAGTCGCTCGTAAGGGCCAGAAAACTCGATTTCATTTCCCCAAGATTTCACCTTTGACGAACCCGTAACCGCTTCCGCTACTTTTTCGAGTAAATTCTCGGTCATTTCCATCATCCAGTTGTAATCTTTGTAGGCTACGTAAAGCTCCATCGCCGTAAATTCGGGGTTGTGCGTACGGTCCATACCTTCGTTGCGGAACATTTTACCGAACTCATAAACGCCGTCAAAACCGCCAACAATCAAGCGTTTTAGGTATAATTCGTTGGCAATTCTCATGTAGAGTTGCATATCCAACGAGTTGTGGTGCGTTTCAAACGGACGAGCCGCCGCACCGCCGTGAACGGGCTGCAAAATCGGCGTTTCAACTTCCAGCCAACCTTTATCGTCAAAAGTGCCTCGCATGGTGCTGATGACTTTTGCCCGTTTCACGAAAATATCTTTCACTTGCGGGTTCACCACCAAATCCACGTAACGCATTCTGAATCGTTGTTCGGGGTCGGTGAAACCGTCGTACACGTTTCCGTCGTCGTCGCGTTTTACAACCGGCAGCGGACGAAGCGTTTTACTTAAAATTTTGAACGAAGTAACGTGAATCGAAATTTCTCCGGTTTGCGTGGTGAAAACGTAGCCCGTTACTCCGATAAAATCGCCGATGTCGAGTAATTTCTTGAAAACGGTATTGTACATCGTTTTGTCTTCATCCGGGCAAAGGTCATCTCGTCGAAAGTAGAGCTGAATTGTTCCTGTGCTATCTTGTAGCTCAGCAAACGAGGCACTTCCCATGATTCGGAAATTCATCAAACGCCCCGCAATGCTGATATTTTTGTAGTCAATCTTACGTTTTTCGTAGTTTTTCTCGATGTCAGCCGCCGAAACGTTCACTTCAAATTGTTCGGCAGGATACGGGTCAATGCCCAAATCCATCAATTGTTGGCGTTTTTTTCTTCGTAAAATCTCTTGTTCGCTTAAAAGCATATCAATTTAGTCTTTTGGTCGGTAAGTCAATTGGTCAATAAGTTCACGTCCCAGTAGTTTTCAGGGAAGTCTTTGGTAGTCAAACTTATCTTTAGTTAATCTGCAAAATTAGCAAAAAGTGTTTGAACGGCGGTTGTAGAACGGGCCGTTTAATCAATTGTTTGCAAACATTTTACGTCGCAACGCATAAAAAAGGGTAATTTCGCCGTTGACTTTTGAAAATAGCCGCCCGCATGACTTACCGATTCCTTTACTTTTTTTTACTGGTTTTTGTGCTTCAATCCTGTGATTGGTTCAACAAAACGCCCGTTGAACCTCAGCCAACGGTCACGCTTCCGCAGTTTGATACTACGCCGTTAGTCTTTCCTTTGCAACGAGGGATTGTGGATGAGGCATCCGGCATTGCCGATAGTCGTAATATTCCGGGAAATGTTTGGATGCATCAAGACGGTGGCAATCTTGCGGCGATTTATTTATTCAGTAGCGAAGGAGTTTTCAAAAAAAGAATTAATCTGCCGCTTCAGAACCGTGATTGGGAAGATATGGCAATCGGGCCGGGGCCAGAAGCGGGAAAAAACTACATTTATATTGGCGAAATTGGCGATAATGCCACCGTGCATAACGAGTACTTCATCTACCGTTTTCTTGAACCCATTAACGCAGAAACCGTTCCGACGCAAATTGACAACATAAAATTTGTTTACGGCGATGGTAAAAAATACAATGCCGAAACGCTCTTACTCGACCCACTCACAAAAGACCTTTACGTAATTACGAAAGGTGTTTTTACCGAGAAAATTTTCATGCTGAAATACCCGCAGTCAACTTCGCAAACAAACACGGCGGAATTTATGGGAACAACTCAACAGTTTATCCTGACAGCGGGTGAAATCTCTGCAGACGGACAGCAAATTTTGCTAAAAACCTACGACACCGTTTTGTATTGGAAACTTCGGACAGACGAGAGTATTGTGCAGGCATTGGGCAGGTTGCGGGATATTTCCGCACCTTATATTAGAGAAGTTCAAGGCGAAGCAATTTGCTTTCCGGCAAATGGCAAAGGCTACTTTACAGTCAGCGAGCGAGCTGAACAAAATGTAGATATTCCATTGTATTTTTATCGGGAAAGGTAGGTCAGGAAATCGCCTTTCGCACAATTTGAATCAGCCCGAAAGTAGAAACTACAACAAGTAAAAGCACTACCAATTGCTGCCAATCTGCTGTTTCGGGGTTTTCGAGTAGCGATTTAATATCCGCTCCGTTTGAGCCAATCCAAACCGCGAGAAGTGTTCGCGGGATCATTCCGAAAAACCCTCCAATAAATACATTTCTGAAACTTGCTCCGGATAAGGCAAAAACAAAATTGGTCAACGCAAAAGGCAAAACGGGCGAAAGCTTCGCCAAGAAAATGACTTTTAATTCGTTGTTTTTCAACTCCCCAAGTAGTTTTTTGCTTTTCGGGTTTTCGTTGATGAAAGTTTCTAAAGAATTTCCGAAACCCTTTTTTGCGATATAATACACGGCGGAAATAGCTCCCATATTTAATAAGAATAAGTACGGAATTCCCCAAAAATTCAGAAAATACCCATAAACCATCGCAAGAAGAGTAGGCGGCGATAACGCAATCATTGACGTAAACGCAAAAACGAGCGTCAGTAAAAACCACGTTGGCCAATCAAAATTAGCAAACAAAACTTCATTTTTTACCACAAAATAAACCATCGCCGAACTGCTCAGAAGCGGAACGATAGTCAGTAAAACCGAAATAAGTGCGGGCCCACGAAGGCGTTTTAAGGTGTTCAATTGCTTAACATTTTTACAAATTTACAACGTTTTTTTAGCCTTGACTCAATTCCGTTCCCCATTTTCGTTATTCTGCCTTATCTTGCAAGAAGAAACATCACCCTATCGTATAATAGAGCAATGCAAATAAAAGGAAGAAATATCATCGGTTTTGAAACGTACTCAGAAGGCTTGGTAGGCGTAGTAGCACAAAACCCCGCAACGGGCGAAAAAATAGGTCCGCTGTTTTATCGGGCTACCGTCGGAGAACTGAATTTGGCGGTTGAAAAAGCGGTGCAAGCTTTCGCCATTTATCGAAAAAAATCGGGTGAAGAAAAAGCAGCTTTCCTTGACGAAATCGCTACGCAAATTGAAGCTTTGGGTGAAACACTTCTTGACCGTTACGTTGCCGAAACTGCACTTCCTGCGGGTAGAGCCGCCGGAGAGCGGGGCAGAACCTGCGGACAACTTCGCTTATTTGCTCAATTATTACGGGATGGAAATTGGGTAAACGCCCGAATTGACACCGCCTTGCCCGACCGACAGCCACTTCCACGCCCTGATTTGCGTTCGATGGAACGGCCGTTGGGACCCGTTGGGGTTTTTGGGGCGAGTAATTTTCCGTTGGCATTTTCGGTTGCTGGAGGAGATACGGCATCCGCTTTGGCGGCGGGTTGCCCCGTGATTTTCAAGGCTCATCCCGCCCATCCTGGCACGTCCGAATTAGTGGGAATGGCAATTCAAAAAGCGGCAGAAATAACTAATATGCCCGACGGCGTATTCAGTATGTTGCATGATGACAGCATTGAAATTGGGCAGGCGTTGGTAAAGCACCCCGCCATAAAAGCCGTTGGTTTTACGGGTTCTTTCCGAGGTGGGAAATCACTTTTTGACGCCGCAAATAACCGCTCCGAACCCATTCCGGTTTACGCCGAAATGGGAAGCACGAATCCCGTTTTTATGTTGCCAAAATCTTTAGCGGCACAAGCGGAAAAACTGGCAGATGGCTACGTAAATTCGTTAACGATGGGAGTTGGGCAATTCTGTACGAACCCTGGCTTGTTGATGATTCAAAAAAACGACGAATTTGTTCAGAACGTGAAAGCAAAAATTGAAGCCGCCGTTGGCGGAACGATGCTTACGCCGAATATGAAAAATGCCTTTGATTCGGGAATTGAAAAACTGCAAAAATCAACGACAACAGTAGGGCTTGGAAAAACCACCGAAGCTAAAAATACCGCAACGCCAACCGTATTACGAGTTGATTATCAGGAGTTTGAGAATAATCATGAACTTGCCGAAGAGGTTTTCGGGCCATCGAGCGTGATTGTGGAAGCAAAGAGCCGAGAAGAGATTTTGACCGCCGCTCGTAACTTGTCGGGGAATCTAACGGCTACCGTTTACGGCTCGGAAGAAGAGTTAATTGAATATGCAGATTTGATTGAAATATTAGAACAAAAAGTCGGTCGGTTATTGATTAACGGCTTCCCTACGGGCGTAGAAGTTTGCCACGCTATGGTACACGGCGGACCGTTTCCCGCAACAACTGATTCCCGCAGTACTTCTGTCGGCACAAATGCAATCACTCGTTTTACCCGTCCGGTTTGTTTTCAGGACATGCCAAACGCATTGCTTCCGGCTGAATTAAAACACGATAACCCATTGGGAATTTTGCGGATGGTAAACGGAAAATTTGAGCGTTGATTAGTTGTCGTCGGTGTGGACACCGACAACGGCAAAAGACAACAGCATAATCTCTTATCTCAATCAAATCTAATTTCTCCAATCTATATCAAAAAATGAATCTAAATTTAAGGGAAAAAGTAATTATTGTCTCTGGCGGAGCGAAAGGAATTGGCGAGGGAATTGTTTCCCGTTTAGCGTTGGAAGAAGCCTACCCCGTGATTATTGGCAGAAACGAAGCTGACAATAAAAAAACGTTGGAAATGATAGGAGCAACGGGCGGATTTGGGCATCAGGTTGTCGCCGAATTGTCTGACCCCGAACAATGTAAAAAAGCCGTTGACGAAGTATTAGGACGCTTCGGGCGAATTGACGGACTGGTGAATAATGCAGGCGTAAACGATAGCGTTGGGCTTGAAAATGGCAGTTACGAAGACTTTATGTCTTCGCTCCATAAAAATCTGACGCACTATTATTTATTGGCTCAGTATTGCCTGCCTTCGCTCAAACAAACCAAAGGGGCAATTGTGAATATCGGTTCTAAAGTTGCCGAAACCGGACAAGGCGGAACGTCGGGCTACGCGGCTGCCAACGGCGGACGAAATGCGTTGACCCGTGAATGGGCAACTGAATTGGCAAAATTTGGTATTCGGGTAAATTCAGTAATTGTGGCGGAATGTTACACGCCGATGTACGAAAATTGGATTAAAACATTGCCAAATCCCGAAGAAATATTAGAAGAAATCAATAACCGCATTCCGCTCGGAAACCGCATGACAACCGTTGACGAAATTGCTAATACCGTAGTCTTTCTACTTTCCAAAAAGTCAAGCCACACCACGGGGCAACTCATTCACGTTGACGGTGGCTACGTACATTTGGATCGGGCTTTGTTGAAAAGATAAAAGTACCTTAAATCAGCCTTACGGATTTTAAATTTATTCGCTTACGAAACTCGCAAGTTTTCCCTTTAAAACCACAATTATCAAAAACCTACTCAAAACATTTCATTACCTGAGCCTCGATGTCGTATTCGGAGCGGTACTCAGCAGTTGGGCGTTTTGGAAACTTCCTGATGGCAACGCTACGCCCGACTTTCTGACGCTTTTAGTGTTGGGAAGTACCACTTGGGTGCTGTATATTTTGGATAGATTACTTGATTTACGAATCTATCCGCAAGATCATACCGCCCGGCATCAGTTTCATTTTACGCACCAATATAATTTACAAATCACGCTAATTGCATTGGTGGTGCTAAACGGCGTTTTGCTCTTGTTTCTCCCCGAAGCTGTTGTTTGGTACGGTGTATTCTTAGCTCTCGGCGTTGGGTTTTACTTCTGGATTTTAAACCGATTTTTCAGAAATAATAAAGCTCAATGGGTGAAAGAACCTACCACCGCAATATGCTACGTGTTGGCCGTTGCTGGCACAGCATTAGTTAGCAAACCTTCGATTAATCTAAGTACGTGGATTTTGGTCGGAATTTTCTTTCTGATTGCTCTGCAAAACTTGTTAATCTTCTCTTATTTTGAGTTCAAGCAAGCTGCTGAAACAGAGAATATGGTAAGTATTATCGGAGAAAAGTTAAGCAAAAAAGTTATTCACGGAATTACTTCGGTGAATGTATTCTTAATAGTTCTATTTTTTACGAACGGAACGGAATACGTCAATTATTTTGCGGGAATAACGCTACTCATGACACTGGGGCTATCTTTTCTGATTGCCGTACCCGAATGGGCATTACACAACGACCGCTACCGCTGGCTCGGCGACGGTGTATTTCTACTTCCGGCTTTGCTTCTTCTTTTTTGAATTTGAAGTGGATGAAATACTCGCTTTAACCGACGATTTCTTCTTCGGTTCTTCGTCTTTGCTCTCCAGCTTTTCTTTCTGAATTCGTTGTCCGCGGCGGTAGGTATAAAACAGGAAACCAGCCAACGCAAACATTA
>JANQUM010000140.1 GCA_030731175.1 Spirosomataceae bacterium | reverse complement strand
TGCGGAGCAAGTTTACAACGCCTTTTTCTCCACCCAAGTGACCCGCACCCACGGCGAAGAATGTAGGTTTCGCTTTGGCGAAGTTTTCCATTTTTTCGATCCAATTTTCGTTGCGGTTATTCAGTAAAACGTCTGTGTATTCGGCGTAGCCATTTTCTTCTTCCGCCACCATTTTTGCAAGAGTATTAATATCTTGTGTCTTGTAAACGGCTACTAATTTATCGAACTCTGCTCTCGACTTATCCATATCTTCAATTGCTTCTACCAAACCTTCGGCTTGTTTTTGGTACGGAATTACGTCAAAAACGCCCATTTGGTCGGTTACGGTTTCTAAGCCAAGAATTTCTTTCTTCTCGGCATCGGCAAGTTTTACGAAATCCATTTCAAAAGACTGAATCGGACAATTCAGGATTTTTGGATACAGCATAGAAGTCAACGCAAATGGTTTGACCTTTTGCATCATTTGAAATGGCATTTTTAACGAATCTACAAAGTATTTGCTTAATTCGTCGTATTTTTCTTTTGGTAATAAGTCTTTCAGGCTTTTGCCGTCTTTCATAAACATCTGCTGCTGCATTTGCATCATCATTTGCGGGTCGTCCATGTCGAGTTCCATAACTACTTGTTCAGTCTTCCCGAATTTTTCTTTCGTCATTTCTGACATTTCATAATCTGCGGCACACATGATATGAAACGTTCCGAAAACGTAAGATGGCTTGGTGAGTTCATTGCCCGAAATCTCGTACAAAAGCCCTTTTTCTTGCTGAGCGAAAGCAGCTGAGATGGTAAATAGAAGAGCAAAAGTTTTAAATAGGTTTTTCATAAAAGTTTTTTTTACAACTGTTTTCTGTTGATTTAACAATTCAAAAGTAGGGGAGAAGCCCCAACGAAACGAATTAAATTGACGAACGTCGCCGATAAATTGACCAACACTTCAAAATGGTTGAGATTTTATCCATAAATTTAACAATTCTATTCTTCAAAATCCCTTTTTTAACGTGACGGACTTACTCATTGTACTCGCTTATTTTATTCTCATTTTCGTGGTTGCGGTTCGTGGGCGACAAACCGGAGAAGTGTCTTCAGAAGAATATTTTCTTAGCAACCGTGATCTGAAATGGTATTCTATCGCTTTTTCAACCATTGCCACCAATATTCAGGGGTATCAGTTTTTAGGTATGATGGGTTCGGCGTTTTTATTTGGACTGGCTCAGGCGAGTCTTGAAATAAACGCTATTCAGGGAATTTTGATGGCGGCTTTCATTTTCGTGCCGATGTATTTGCGGGAGCGAGTTGTTACGATTACCCAATTCATCAACAAACGATTAGGAAATAGGGTTGGCTTGGTTTACTCCGTGGCGAATTTGGTCCTTTTTTCTACCATAACCTTAGGAGCGGCACTTTTTTGGGGAGCGTACGCCGCAGAACTCGTTTTTGCCGAGTATTTTACTTTTATAAGCGATGACCGCATTACTCGAATCGTAGTGATATTGATTGGTTTGGGCGTTTTCTCCGCAATTTATACGTATTTAGGTGGTTTGGCGGCGGTAGTCAAAACTGATATTGTTCAGTTCGTAATTCTGTTCATTGGGGCAACAATTGTACTTCTTATTGCGGTACACGAACTGGGCGGCTGGAAGCAATTATACATAAAAACGCCGCAATTAATGCACTTGCATCTTCCCGCCGACCACCCCAAACTTCCTTGGATTCACGTATTCGGGTTATTTTTATTGAACATCAATTATTGGTGTGCAGATCAATCGGTTATTCAACGCTCTCTTGCGGCAAAAAACCTTGGAGAAGCTCAAAAGGGCTTACTAGTTGGTGGCGTTTTAAAGTATTTTATGGCGGTTTTAATCGTTATTCCGGGAATTGCATTGTTCGGAATTGTGGGTCAAAGTGGTATCGCTGAGCCAGACATGGCGTTTCCGTATTTGGTTAATACCTATTTGCCAGTTGGTGTAAAAGGTATTGTGCTTTGTGCGTTGTTTGCTTCGCTAATGAGTACGGTAGATTCTACGTTTAATTCGCTGGCTACGCTATTTTCGATTGATATTTACAAGATGTATATCAAACCAGAGGCAACTGATTATGAAGTAGTTACTGCCGGAAGGCGGACTATCATATTTACGCTTTTAACCGGAATTACAATGGGTATGGTTTTACTTTACGTCAAATTTGAGAACCCCGAAGCAGCTTTCACTCACACGCTGAACGAACTTCGGTATTACATAAATTGCGGAATTGTGGTCTTGATTTGTTCGGCAATTTTTATGGTTGCTCCTTCTAAAAAGCTTGCATTGGTTGGCTTTTGTAGTACCATTCCGCTGCACTTGGTATTGATTCACTTCTTTCCAGAAATGAATTACTTCGTTCGGGCATTTTTTGTGATTATAATCGGCTTCGGAATTGTTTCGCTTTCGACATTCAAAACGGGTTGGTATCCTTGGCGAAAATTGTACGTTCCGGCTAGTTCACGTTTAACTTACTACGCTGTTGCTTTGCTCTTTTCGTTGGTGGCTTTACACGTTATTTTCCATTAAAATCAATCATCAAAGCCCATTATTTTTGCCCAATAAATTTTACACCAAACCTGAATTTTATCTTTATTGGTGTACGGGTACGCAAAAGATTTTTGTAAAATAATGCTATTCAGTAGCTTTGTTGCTCTATTTGGTTGCTGTTGCTGCGAATGTGCCGCTGCATTGAGGAAGTGGGAGGCATCCAAATAATAGCCGGGTAATCTGTCAAAAGAAGTGACGTCTTCAAAGTGATTTATTGCAGCCAAGTTATTATTTTGGGCAAGTGCAGTAACACCTTCTTCGTAAATTTCTACATATACTTTCTGGGCGGAATCAAGGGCTACTCCCTTTGCGGTAAGTAATGGATTTCCTTCTCGAACGGTTATTGGTGTTTTAGCTAAATAGATAAATATGCTTCCGGCAATTATCGATAGGATAAGAATGGTTAAAACTATTGAAAGTGCGTTCCCACGCCGTGGCGGTTCTTCGTAATCATAAACAACTTCTTCGTCAACTTCCGCCATTTCCTCCTCAGTGACCACTTCTTCAAGTAAGTTGGTATCTTCCTGTAATATTTCTTCACTCGGGATCAATGTTTCGTTAGCTACGTCATTGTTATTTGGCGTAAGGAGTGTTACTTTTTCCTCAAACTCTTCTTCAGTTTTAGATAGTGCTTTCGCCCATTCAGCCGTTTTTACTTCATGAATACTAATAATTTTTGACCGAGTCAGGTTGCGTTCCGTAATTTTACGTAAAAGCTGCATCTTCACTACCATTTCTTTCAGTGAAGCATCTGCTGAAATTTCCTCCTCGAAGCTTTTTCGCTCTGAGCTAGACAACCTTTTTGATAGGTAGGCCTCTATTCTTTCAAAAGTTATCGGATTCATTTTATGTAGTTATAGTAAGGGTTGGGGTTTCAAACTTCTGCGTCAATGATGTATTCGTCCTCTTTTTTGATATTATTTTTTACGAGTAGTTCGCCAATAAAGCCTCCCACAAATAATTGCTCTCCCATAAGGATAGCAACCAAAGCTAAGAAGAAAAGTGGATTATCAGTTACGTTTCGGTAAGCGTTTTCTTGCCAAATGTTGTATATTTTTTCGAAAATCAGAAAAGTTGTAATCATCGAACCCACAAAAAACGATAGCACGCCCAAAGCCCCGAACAAATGCATGGGACGACGACCAAATTTATTGACAAACGAGATGGTCAAGACATCTAAAAAACCATTTATAAAGCGGTCAAGCCCGAACTTTGTGGTACCGTATTTTCTTGCCCGGTGTTGTACTTCCCGTTCGCCAATTTTGGTAAAACCGTTCCATTTTGCCACGTAAGGAATAAAGCGGTGCATTTCGCCGTAAATGGTGAGACTTTTAGCAACACGGGAGTCGTAAGCTTTTAGCCCACAATTGAAGTCGTGTAGTTTAATTCCTGATAGTGAGCGAAGTACGGCGTTGTATAATTTAGTGGGAAGCGTTTTCGAAATGGGATCAAAACGTTTTTTCTTCCACCCCGAAACCATGTCAAAGCCTTCATTTTTGATCATTTCGTATAATCCCGGTATTTCGTCGGGGCTGTCTTGCAGGTCGGCATCCATCGTGATTATTACGCTGCCATTTGCAGCGTTGAAGCCAGTTTGCAAGGCGGCGGTTTTACCATAATTCCTGACGAACCGAAAACCTCGAACGTTGCTGTCTTTTTTGCTGAGTTCGGTTATAACTCTCCAAGAATCGTCTTTGCTGCCGTCGTCAACAAACAATACTTCGTAAGTAAAATGGTGTTCGTCCATTACGCGTTTTATCCAAGCGTGAAGTTCGGGTAGTGATTCGTCTTCGTTATAAAGTGGAATCAGCACGGAAATTTGTATATCTTTCATTTACAGCACGTTAGCTTTATTTTCTTCCAAAATCTGCTGGATTTTCTCCCCAATTTTTGGTGTCCCATTTTAAAATTTTGTTGGGGTAGGTGTTAGCTTTTAACCAATCAACTGCCCGTTTCAGCAACTCAAAAACCTCAGTGTTTTTATCTGTTTTTTCGAGTTTTGTGTTCGCAAATTTACGATTTACCCAGCTCATTGCCGTTCGGGAATCGGTGTAAATTGGTAAATTAGAGTTGTGTTTTTTTAGCAATGCTAATGCATGTACAATTGCTAAAAACTCACCAATATTATTTGTTGCACCAGCGTAGGGGCCTTTCTTAAAAAGACGTTCTTTCGTCGAAAAATTAAAACCTTGGTATTCCATATCTTTATTTTTGGAATTCCACGCCGCATCCACTACAATTGATTGAATTATTGGTGGTGAGGCATTTGGATTGGGTTTTGGAGGTAATTTCTTTTCTAAAACTACGGCTTCAAAATACGATTTACCAAACGCTGTTTCAGCTTCTGTTTTTGATTCGTACGATTTATATTTTGCACCGTCTACACCAAAAACTTGCTTTTTGCAGGTATCCCAATCGTTGAATATGCCCGTTTGTTTTCCTTCCCAAACTACGTAAAACTTCTGCTTTTTCTGTTTTGACATAAAGTAGAACCAGTATTTCTTTTGACTGATTTTAGATTAACCGACGTATTGCAAGAGTTTTTTCTACAACTCCAAAATTTGTTCGGTATCAACTTGATAAATGAGTTGAAATTCGTTCGCTAAATCTGTTGCGGTTATTTTTGAAACGTTTAGATGCACGTCGCCAACGTACTTTTTCACGATATGTTCAGTTTGTTTGATGCAACGAGTTATGAACTCATGCTTTCCTTGTCCAACCGAAACCCCAAATTCAAAGATGTTTGGTTTTGCCATCAAGTTCAGCGGGATGCGGTACATTGAGCCGTTTCCAGCTACGCAAACCGGAACGGGTTCGTAATCTGCTGATGCTGCGTACTCACCGTATTTTTGTTGAGCGTGTAAATATTCATCATCGTTTTCGCCAAAAAGAATCGCCACTTTTTTGCGTGGCCGCGTGAGTTCTTCCTGAAGTGCGGTGTCAATTCTACTTAATAATTCGCGGGAGTGAAATGTATTTTTCCCGGAACGAATTCTTTCTTTCACAGACTGCCGAACAAGGTAGCTAATTGAGTTCGTTACGTTCAGTCCAATTTCTGCCATTTGTTTGAATATTAAAGAAGTAGGAGACATGCCCGGCAGTGAATTGGGGTCGTGTAAGATGACTCGATTATCGGGCGTTAAGAAGCCGTCAATGCGGCAAATTACGCCCATATTTAGTTGGGTAAATGCTTTCAAGACCTGTTCTTCAATTCTTAGTAAATTTTCGGTAGAAGTGTTTACTGGGATATTCTTCTTGGTGGTGTTGGTTTCGTATTTTGCTTTAAAATCAAACGCCTGCTGTTCTGCGGTTATTTCGGTGGGTGGAAGGGCAAATGCCGCTCCGGTGTCGTCTTGTATTATACCACAGGAAAACTCTTGCCCCGTTGTAAATTCTTCAATCAAAACTTCGTATTCTGAATGAACGGACGTTATAAGAACTTCTTTATAAGAGAATAATAGGGCGTCAAGTTCTTCGATTAATTCGGCGGGATGAGCGATGTATTTTCCGTGAATGCTGGCTGGAAGACTAATTCCTTCTTCTAAGCTGGCTATTTTCTCTACGTAGTTTTTCTTTTGTCTTGTTGAAAGTCCGTCCCATTCTTTTTTAGTTACTTCCACCTCAAAAAAGCATTTGTTCATTGATCGAACAAACTCGTCAAGGCTGCGTTTTCTGACAATTGCCACGCCGATGGATGAACCTTGGTGCGGAGATTTGACAACAAACGGAAATCCGATGGTATTTATAATATCCATGAACATCCGGGAGCGGTCTGCGGCATGCCATTCTCCAGAAGTAATGGTTTGCATTTTCTTTTGCTGCCCGGTTGCCAACGCCAATAATTTATTTTGAACGGGCTTGTCAACACCTACCGCCGAGCCTAAAATGCCGGGGCCGAGGTACGGAATTCCGAACCATTCCATTAAGCCCTGAATACTGCCGTCTTCGGCGTGCGGCCCGTGTAATACCAAAAAAGCGAAATCAATGTGCTCGGCAAGGTTTTCGGGTTTTATCTGTTTGCCAATTTTATAAATCAGCTTGTAAAGCTGCGTTTCGTTTAGTTTTCCGAGGTGTTCGATATAGACTCTAAAACCACGGTTGAGGTTTTTTGAGGGATAGAAAGTGGGAATCGCCTCTTCGTAAAGTAGTTCGGGGTTTATCAAAATGAAGTTTCCGAGGCTGTCAATAAATATCGGTACTGGCTCAAAAATGGCTTTATTGATGTGGTCTAAAGTGGTTCTGCCACCACGAAAAGAGATTTCACGTTCGCGAGATTGCCCGCCAAAAAATATCCCGACTTTGATTTTATTAGTCATGAATGAAACAGAAGTTTAGTTTAACGATAGACGACCACGCAATTTAACAAAAAAGCTACTCGCAATTGCAAGTAGCTCAGATATTTGGGATAAATTTCGCTCGAAGTGTTAAAAATATTCGATTACAACTAATTCATCAAAGCAGAATTTACTACCGGAACAATTGGAGTTGTATTAGTGAAAAAAGAATTTTGGATGGCGTTTGCCCAAAGTCCTAAATACTTTTCTAAGCCAAGCATATTGATAAAGTGTCCTCTATCGGTTCCATAACTGTCGTCTCGCCAGGAGCCATGTGTTGCGGGGTCACGGAGGTCAATTCCCATAAAGATGTTGGGGTCGTTGTTTATGATGTTTACTAATTGGTTATTGATTGCGTTAAATTGGTCGTCCTCCATGCCTAACATAAATGCCAGATTTGGGGCGTTATTTGCGGAAACGGTGCGAATATGATTGATAACAAAATTGAAGTTGGATGCGAAATTGACCGGGTCTGCGTAAAGAGTTGAGTTATCATTTACGCCGTGAGCAGTAATGATTCCACGTAAGCCTGTAACCGGAACGTATCGCCCAAAAGTTGCCTCGATAGGCTTGAAAGGGAATCCGTTATTCTGCCAAATCCCATTGCCGAACCACGTATATCCGAACGGTTCATTCCGAATATTCTTGTAGTTTTGATATATATTTGAACCGCCAAATGCAGCTGAATAAATTAGTACCGGAACTTGTAGACGATTGATGAGGGTGTCCGCCAAGCCGCTAAAAAACCACGATTCCATCCCAAAAGGACCTACTTGCCCCTCATCCATAGGTTTAAACTGTAATGGGAGTTCGGGGATATTTTGAAAGAAGTTATTATTTGGGTAGTCAGGATTTGCGAGAACAGTTGGAATAGTTCTACTCCGTTGATCATTTGAACTTATGCTGGTACCACCACCCGGTCCCGCCATAAAGCTGTGTCCCCACATTAAAAGCACCTCGCCAATACCTACTCTGGCTAATGAAGCCGAACGGGCAGAGTTAGTGTTTACAAATATTCCGTTGGTGTAAAGCTCTGTTGCTGTAAAC
>JANQUM010000139.1 GCA_030731175.1 Spirosomataceae bacterium | reverse complement strand
ACCTCTACTATTTATAACTTCGCTGTGCTTTTCACAAGAACCTATTTTTAACGCAAAAGGGCTTATCTGCTTATCGGACGGAGATTCTGAGCCCACACATTTGCTTTCCCCCACAAATAATGTGGAAAAACTCAGCGAAGATAAAGCGTACGTAATTGCTTTTCCTGCGTCAATATGGGCAAGCAAAAAATTGAAGGAATACAATATTTCTAACTCTATTTTTTCCAGTTCAAGCATTTCCGAAGTAAGTAGTAATATTCCTTCCCTGGCGTTTTTTCTTGAAACCAAAGGCAGCGTTTCAGATGGCGGATCTGCTCCAGGAACTGGCGGTTTTATATCTGTAATGGATGTAAGTTCAGCGGCTAATTGTCAAACACTCTTTCGTTTTCCTGTAGCAAATAATCCGCTAAGTATTTCGCTTAGCCCTAATAACGAATACCTTGCGGTTTCGAGCGAAGAATACGACAACGAGATTCAGGTAATTGAAGTAAGTAGCGAAGGGAAACCGGTCAGGAAAATAAAGAAACCTGTTTCACTTGGCAACGACCGTATTTCGCACATTTGTTGGTCTCCCGACGGCGAATTTTTAGTTTACTCAAACACCTCAAAGCGGGAAATCGGGTTGATTCAGGTCGTGAGAGATGCCCCAACCCAAAAAATCATCCGACTCGAAGTTTACGGGCAACCAATAAAATTGGGTTTAAATCCTGGCATGGGAAAATTCACACCCGACGGAAAATTCTACATTGCAGCTGACTTGAAAAATCGTAAATCAGATCAATACAACCTACTGCCGGCAGAGCTATTTGTGGTTAAATTTAACTTCGAGCCAAACCAACCGCACTTTTTACTATCTAAACAGGAAGTTGGATATAATTTGGAAGATTTCGTCATTCACCCTAACGGGAGCACGATATTTGCCCTCTCAAGCAATAAGAGCTTTTACGCCACGCAAAGTATAAATGCACAAGACGAAGGAAAGCTACATTTACTTGATATTAGTACGAGTGGTGTTATCTCTGAAACGGTTTCTTACGCCATAAAAGGAAGGTACCCCTCTGGGCTTGCAATTGATAAAGACGGAAGTCACCTTGCGATTAGCGTTTCGGAATACGAAACTTACGGTATGAGCTTCGGCGGTGTGCAATTTTGGAATTATATCGAAACACCAAAGAAGCAATTGCAAAAACAAAACGTTGATTATTACTTACCAAAAGGAATTCACCACCTAAAGGCAATTAAATAATAGAAATGCACGGTCAGGTGATGATAATTAACCCGACATATTTCTTTTTTATCACTTATAAAGTAACTTTGCCCGAACGCACAAGTTATGGCAATTAGCACTCCGCATTTACTGGGAATCAAAAATATCAGCACCGATGATATTCACACAATTCTTACTACCGCCAAAGAATTTAAAGAAGTTATTAACCGCCCGATAAAGAAAGTACCTTCGCTACGTGACATCACGATTGCGAACGTTTTTTTTGAGAATTCTACCCGCACAAAATTATCCTTTGAACTTGCCGAAAAAAGACTTTCGGCAGATGTGATCAATTTTTCTGCTTCGGGAAGTTCTGTTAAAAAAGGCGAAACGTTGCTTGATACCGTCAATAATATTTTATCTATGAAAGTAGATATGGTAGTTATGCGACACAGCAGCCCAGGAGCACCGCATTTTCTTGCAAAACACATAAAAGCCAACATTATAAATGCTGGCGATGGCACGCACGAACACCCCACGCAGGCTTTATTAGATGCATTTTCAATGCAAGAAAAAATTGGAGATTTAGCAGGAAAAAAGATTGCTATAATTGGGGATATTACACATTCAAGAGTGGCTTTATCCAATATTTTTTGCCTCAAAAAAATGGGTGCAGAAGTTCAAATTTGTGGACCGAAGACCCTGATTCCAAAACATTTAGAAAAATTAGGCGTAAGCATTTCTCACGATATCTTGGAAACGCTAAAATGGTGCGACGTGGCAAACGTGCTTCGCATACAATTGGAGCGGCAACACATAAAATTCTTTCCATCATTGAGGGAATATGCGTTATTTTTCGGCATAAATAAAAGTATGCTTGACAAGCTAGACAAAGAAATTGTATTGATGCACCCCGGACCAATTAATCGGGGCGTTGAACTTAGCAGCGATGCCGCAGATTCTCCGCATTCAATTATTCTTAACCAAGTTGAAAACGGCGTGGCAGTTCGGATGGCGGTACTATACCTTTTGGCACAAAATAAAATAAAATAAAATGACAGCCGAACGCATTCAGGAAATCACCCGAAAACTAATCAATTTAAGCGATGATAATTCGCTTTTTGAAACGGTAGATATAACTGCAATTCAACCTTTTGCAGTACTGAAAAACGAAAAGTTCTTAACGGTTTGTAAGTTTTTACATGAATACCCAGATTTCTTTTTTGATTCGCTGACATGCATTACAGCCATTGACAACGGCATTGATTCAGAAAATCGGTTTGAAGTAATTTATCATTTATATTCCATGCTCAACGAAGAGCAAATTGTCCTAAAAGTCTTTCCTGAGCCCAATCAAGAAGGTTTACCTTCAGTTCCGACTTTGACTTCCATTTGGAAAACCGCTGATTGGCACGAACGAGAAGCTTATGACCTGATGGGAATCTTGTTCGTCAATCATCCAGATTTACGCCGAATTTTACTTCCCGCAGATTGGGAAGGTCATCCGCTCAGAAAAGACTATCAAGCTCAAGATATTTACCACGGCATTAAAGTCAAATACGAATGAAAATCGTTTTGTTCTTGTCTGATACGCACAGCTTTTGGGATGAGCAACTTACACCTTACGCACTCAAAAGCGATGAAATTTGGCACGCTGGAGATATTGGCTCGTTAGAAGTTTTAGACAAAATCAAATCTTTCGGTAAAACTATTCGTGTTGTTTACGGCAATATTGATTCCCGTGAAATTCGTATTGAAACCGTCGAAAACGAAGTTTTTGAACTTGAAGGGCTTCGTTTTTTGATGACACACATCATCGGTAAAATAGATAATTATACCGCAAGGGTTCGCGAGTTAATCGAGCTGTACAAACCGCACGTTTTGCTCTATGGGCACTCGCACCAATTACTTGTAAAAAAAGACAAAAAAGGGTTGGTTTTGGTAAACCCGGGAGCTGCGGGTAAACAAGGATTTCATTTGGTCAAAACAGCCTTCATGTTGACTATCGACAATCAAAAAATTTCCAATTTTGAATTAATTAAACTCGGAAAAAAGTAACTTGTGAAACGAACATTTTACAATGCCATTTTTTATGACCCCAAAATCATTACTTTTTATAATTTTTGCTTCAATCAGCGTAATCTGTAATGCCCAACTCAACATCGGGAAAGAGGTAATGATCTCGCTCGACAACGAAATGATGCAGGAAATCGAGGTGATTTCCCTAAACGAAGAAGGATTGATTTTAGTTGAAAACGTTATCGCTAATTACGGCAAAAAAGCTACAACAAATTTTATCCGTTACGATTCTACCCTGACAGAGGTTTGGCGGCATTCTTATGAACCACCCCGCTCTTTTGACTTAACCCACACTTTTTCAGCGAACGAATACGTGTTTTTCTTTTTTCAAGAAGACGGCGAACGTGGCTACCGCATCTTGCGGTTGAGCAAGTTATCGGGTCAGATAGTAGCTTATGAGTCTTTTTTACTCACCAGAATGAACGTAAAGCACTTTACCGTTAATGGTAGCAAGGCACTTCTTGGTGGCTCATATAACGACCGGGCGGTAGTGGAGGTGTTTAATTTCGTTGAAAACTCTAGCAAAGTATTGCCAGAACTTTACTCCAATAATTTAAAAGTTGTGGGATTAGAGAACATTCAAGACTCCGGAAATTTTGCCGTTTTGATCAGAAATACCCGTAAATGCCTTTTCTTCATATATCAGTTTTCTTACGATGGTAAACTGCTCGGATCTTATCAAATTGGCGACAGAAACAACGTCCCGATTGGCGGTTCATTGCTAAACTTTAACGATAACCGCACGTTACTTGTGGGTAATTACGCCGACAACTGTTCTAGTTATTCCACCGGTTTTTATGTAAATGACCTGACGACCCAAAACGAGGGAAACTTTTACGACTTCGCCTCCATAGATAATTACCTAAATTACCTTACCCCAAAACGCAAAAAAAGAATGCGGGAAAAAATTAAATCCCGTCAAGAAAAAGGCAAAGATTTTAAAATCAGACAACGAATTCACCTCCACGAACTAACAAAAACGGAGAAAGGATGGCTGATGATCGCAGAAATTTATTACCCCGAGTATAACTCAAACAATAGTACTATGTTTTTGGGCTACCGTACTTACCGCGAAGGGCAGCAGATTTACAACCAATTTAACTATTCGCACACGTTTATCGGAGAATTTGACCGTGCCGGAAATATGGTTTGGAGTAATAGTATCAACCTCAGAAATGTTTCAACCCGCCAACTGAACGATATTACACAACTTACGAAAATTGATGACGGGTATATGCTTGCTTACCCAGACGACGGCGTAATCAGAACGAGCATAATTAACAGTAAAAACGAAGTGCAGCCAATGCAGAGTTACGATTTGAAATCACTCAAATCTGATTTAAAAATTGTGGACGTAAATTCCTCTAACCTCTTCGCATGGTACGGTCAGACGTTTTTGGTTTACGGCGACAAGCGAATGAACTCAAAAACGAGCGGCGGAGATTACCTCGCCAAAAACGTATTCTTTCTCCGTAAACTCTCTTACGCTCCACCCGAAACAACAGAAGTTTCAAACTAAATTTTCAATTTATCACAATTGCTTAGAATATGAATGGGTATTTAGTCGATACTTAGATAATCATGTTCGTTTTGTTTTGTAATATTGTAAAAATATAATCAAATCTTAATATAATTATGACTTATAACCGCCGTAAATTTATTCAAAAAGCCGCATTAGCCGCTACTTTGCCGTTCGCATATTCACAGCTAATTGGTTGTGCCGCCTCATCAGAAAATGGCGAAGATACCACTTCCTCAAAGCCTGACTTTTCGATTGATAAATACGGAATTCAACTCTGGACGGTAAAGGAGCAAATGGCTCAGGATGCTAAAGCTACACTGAGAGAGATTGCATCTTTTGGTTACAAGCAAATTGAAAGTTTTGGCGGCGAAGCCGGTATATTTTGGGGAATGTCTCCTACAGATTTTAAATCTTTCCTTGATGAGCAAGGCATGTCTGCAATTGGTAGCCACTGCAACCCCGAATACACCGTAAATCCAGCCCTTGAAAGCGAATTTAAAAAACTTTGTGAAGATGCAGCAAGTGTCGGAATGCAGTATTTGACGAATCCGTTTCCAGGCCCGATTTCAACCTATGATGAATGGATGAAAATAGCCGAAGGCTTAAACAAGCAAGGCGAAATATGTAAAGAGTTCGGAATGAAAGCGGGCTACCACAACCACCACGGGGAATTTATGAAAGTTGGAGATGAGCAAATTCCCTATAAATTATTACTCGACAATACCGACAAAGATTTAGTTGATTTTGAAATGGACCTTTATTGGGTTGTGAAAGCGAAGCAAGATCCAATAAAATGGTTGAACGATTATTCGGGGCGTTATAAATTATGCCACATTAAAGATTTACACAAAGCAGAACGGATTACCGAAATTGAAAGCATCGAAATCAATGAAGACGATTTTTGGTTGCACCAAACTTCTTGCGTTTTAGGCACGGGGCAAATCGACTTCGATACCATACTTCCAGTTGCAAAAGCAAGCGGCATCACGGAATTCATTGTAGAGCAGGAACGATTTGATAATTCTACACCGCTCGAGGACGCAAAGAAAGACGCCGGATTCATGAATAAATACGTATCATAAAGTTCGAAACATTGAAAAAAATCTTTTCAAACCTTACTTTTTGGGTGCTTACCGCTATCATAAGCGGTGCGTTACTCGGGCATTTCAAACCAGACGTTGCGGTAGAAATGCAACCGCTGGGAACAGGCTTTATCGAAATCGTGAAACTGTTCATTGCCCCGATTATATTCCTGACTATTTCGTTGGGAATCAGCGGCATGGGTGACTTAAAAAAAGTGGGTAAAGTTGGGGCAAAAGCTCTGATTTACTTTGAAGTTGTCACCACATTTGCGTTGCTTATCGGATTAGCTGTTTCGTACATTTTAGTTCCTGGCGAAGGTGTAGCAACCACCGCAACCGCTGGAGCGGATGTAAGTAAATTTACGGAAGCCGCAGAAAATGGTTTCAGTATGCTCGATTTTCTGAAATCAAATTTCACTATTCAGGTATTGCTTTTCTCCATTCTCTTCGGAATTTTTCTAAGTAAGTTTAGCGGAAAACAACGCGTGGTTGATTTCCTCACTCCTATTTCGAAATGGGTTTTTAAAGTGCTTCATTGGGTCATGATTTTTGCACCGATCGGGGCGTTTGGCGGCATGGCTTACACCATCGGAAAATACGGAATTGACACCCTGCTTCCGCTCGGAAAGTTAATGGTTACAGTTTACGTTACCATGGGTCTTTTTATCTTTATAGTACTTAACCTAATCATGAAGTCTTACAAAATAAGTCTTTGGCGGTTTTTGGTTTACATTCGTGAAGAATTACTCATCGTTCTCGGTACATCATCCTCAGAAGCGGCACTACCTTCACTGATGGAAAAGCTGGAAAAAATGGGCTGCTCTCGCTCTGTGGTTGGCTTGGTAGTTCCGGCGGGTTATTCTTTTAATCTTGATGGTACAACCATTTACCTTTCTATGGCAACGCTTTTTCTTGCTCAAGTCTATGGCGTCGAACTCGAATTTAGTCAGATTCTAACCATAATTGGCGTACTAATGGTCACTTCAAAAGGAGCAGCGGGCGTAACCGGAAGTGGTTGTGTGGTACTTGCTTCTACACTTACAGCTCTGCAAGTAATTCCGATTGAAGGGTTAGCATTACTTTTAGGCGTTGATCGTTTCATGTCAGAAGCACGGGCAATTACCAATTTTATCGGTAACGGAGTTGCCACCATTTGGATTGCAAACAATGAAAATGATTTTGATAGAAACGCCATGGAGTTAGCATTCGATAATGTACAATCTTCTGAAGATATTTTTGAAGATAATATCAATTATAAACCCTGATTTCTGGCTATTTTCTCTTGTATAAAAAAATATAATTTAAGTATCAATCAAAGACCCGTTAACGTAAAAAGCTAAAAAACTCTTTACCTTCGTGGTTTCAAACAACCTACATCTATTCATGTCATCATCAAGTAAATATAAAGAAGACGCTCTTCATTACCACGCCAAGGGAAGACCCGGTAAAATAGAAGTAATTCCTTCAAAAGAATACGCTACGCAACGGGATTTATCGCTTGCATATTCGCCCGGAGTTGCAGACCCTTGCATGGAAATCCATAACAATCCAGAAGACGTTTACAAATACACCGCAAAGGGTAACTTGGTTGCCGTTATCAGTAACGGAACAGCAGTTTTGGGTCTCGGCGATATCGGTCCGGCGGCAAGTAAGCCCGTCATGGAAGGCAAAGGTTTATTGTTCAAAATATACGCTGATATTGACGTTTTTGATATCGAACTCGACACCAAAGACGTTGAAGAATTTATTCGGACGGTAAAAATTCTTGAACCTACATTCGGGGGTGTGAATTTAGAAGACATCTCTGCTCCGGAGTGCTTCGAGATAGAAGAAAGGCTCAAAGCCGAGTTGAACATTCCTGTAATGCACGATGACCAACACGGTACCGCAATAATTAGTGCAGCTGCGTTATTAAATGCGTTAGAATTAGTCGAAAAAAATATCAGCGATGTAAAGATTATCGTCAACGGAGCGGGAGCGTCGGCAATATCCTGCACGCGTCTTTATCAGTCTTTAGGAGCGAAATTCGAGAACATTTTCATGTTTGATAGCAAGGGTTTGATTCACCCAAGCC
>JANQUM010000138.1 GCA_030731175.1 Spirosomataceae bacterium | reverse complement strand
ACCAAGCAGTTTATTCGCCATAAAAAAGTTACTAAAATAGCTTTTCCAATTTGGCTGTACGTTTCGGTAACAGGCGTTATTGCTTATTTGATGATTTCCCCGTACTACGTTCATTAATAATTATGTGGAAGAAAATCTACCGCTCGGCACTTTACGTTGTGTATTTAGTGGTAATCGTTTTCGTATTGCTCGAAGTTATCCTCAGGATATATAACCCCATTCCGGTTCGGTTGAAAGGAGAGTCTATCGTGTTGCCCATTAATCAGGAAATTTCGTTTAAAAATGAGTTTGCCTGTTTTGATTCCGTGATTGTTCACAACAAAAACTCCATCGGTTTTAGGGGGGAAGAAAAGCCCGCAAATTATGAAGAAGTTGAATCAATAATTGCCATCGGCGGAAGCACGACCGAATGCTATTTCGTTTCGGATGATAAAGTCTGGACGCAGGTGCTTCAGGACAGTTTACGGAAAAATCAACCAGATATTTGGGTAAATAATGCGGGTTTAAACGGGCATTCTACCTTTGGTCATAAAATCTTGTTAAGAGACCATGTAGTCAATCTCAAGCCCCAAAAGGTTATATTTCTGACCGGAATCAATGATATCGGTAGGGAAGACTTAGGAGATTTCGACAAAGCGATGTTGCAAGGGAATTATGTAACATCGAGTAAAAGTAAAATCAAAAACTTCCTAAAAACGGCGGCAAATAACAGCGAAGTAATCAATTTAATCTACAATATTTCTAAAGCATTAGATGCTCAGGAAAAACAGATATTTATTGATCGGGTGTTAGAGTTGAACCCGAGGGATACACTTGCACTAAGCGATTCGTTCGTGAAACAACAAGTTGATGAGCAGGGTAAGTTCGTAAGCAGTTATATTAAACGAATTGCAGATTTACATAAAACTTGCGTTGAGGGCGGTATTGAGCCAATATTCATGACGCAACCTTATTTATTCGGGAAGGGAACAGACCCGATTACTGGGACAGACTTGGCAAAATACAAACTTGGCGAAAACAGAAACGGCGAACTTGTTTGGAGGCAACTTGAAGAATACAACGATGCCCTTCGTAAATACTGCACCGAAAATAACCTTTTCCTGATAGATTTGGCCAATCAACTCCCGAAAAGCAACGCGTATTTTTATGACGAAATGCACTACACAAATGCCGGCTCAATTAGAATCGGGCAAATAGTAGCCAAAGAATTAACCAACCGAAGAATAAAAAACGAGCGGTAAATACTTTTTAACTCCGCTATTTATCGGCAATTTTGCATTTTCAAAATTGTTCGGCTAAAAATCAGCTAACAAATAATATCTCTTACTGGTAGGCTTACTATATGAAAATTCTCGGGATTTCGGCTTTTTATCACGATTCAGCAGCAACGTATATTGAAAATGGTCAGGTAATTTGTGCCGCTCAGGAAGAGCGGTTCACCCGCATAAAGCAGGATTCTGCCTTTCCAACGGAAGCTGTAAAATTTTGCCTTGAATTTGGTGGAGTTTCCATCAAAGAGTTAGATGCAATTGTGTTTTACGACAAGCCGCTCCTAAAAATGGAACGCTTATTGG
>JANQUM010000137.1 GCA_030731175.1 Spirosomataceae bacterium | reverse complement strand
AAATTATCCAGCAAGCCCGACATATTATTTAAAATATCTCCAGTATGACCGCCATCTTTGATGATGTCCATGATTTTCTTTGCTCCTTCGTCGGTAGTTCCTTGCTGCACCAAGCCACCTAATATTGTGGGCAAAGCTGCTTGCATGGCAGTTGCGACATTTTCGTGGGATTCACCAAGAAAACTGCTTATTTTTTCGATGACAGAAGCGGTCAGTTTTTCCCGTAGAAATTCGATCAGGTTCATCAAGACTTTTAATTATAGTGATTATGCACTCAAAGGCATTGGCATGTTATGTTTCTAAACAAAAACTATGCCCGTTTTACATAAGATACAATTTACTTTAGTTTTTTTTACTCAATAACTATTTAACGTCTTTTTGAGCAATTTAATGTACATTTCTACTCCTTGTTTTATTTCAGAAAGTAGAATATACTCATCGGCAGTATGTGAGCGTGCCGAATCACCGGGGCCAATCTTCGCCGTTTCAAAAGGCATTAACGCCTGATCAGAAAGCGTAGGTGATCCGTAAAGCTTTCTGCCAAGTTCAACTGCCGATTGAACAAGCGGGTGGTTCTGAGAAATACCCGAAGGTTGTAAACGCACTGAACGTGGTTTTAATTCGCAGGAAACGTTTTCTCGGATAATTTCGAGTGTTTCGTCCAACGAATAGGCATCTGTGGCTCGAACATCCACCATAAATTCGCAACGATCTGGTACTACATTATGTTGTGTTCCGGCATTGATTCCAGTAACAGACATTTTTACTTGACCGAGTGTTTTCGAGACTTTAGGAAAACTAAAAGTTGAAAACCAATGAATATCTTTCATGGCTTTATAAATGGCGTTTTCTCCCTCTTCACGGGCGGCGTGACCAGCAACGCCGTGACTTACGCAATCTAAAACCAAAAGCCCTTTTTCGGCAACGGCGAGGTGCATTTGCGTGGGTTCACCCACAATTCCAAAAGCAATTTCAGGTAATTTGGGCAAAAGTAATTCAATACCGTTTTTACCCGAAATCTCCTCCTCAGCAGTTGCTGCGAAAATAATATTGACGGGCAAATCAGTGCGATAATAAAAATACAAATACGTTGCGAGTAGCGAAACCAATGGCCCGCCGGCGTCATTACTTCCAAGACCATAAAGCGTATCTCCTTCAACAAGCGGCTCAAACGGGTCTTTTGTCCAACCCGCATTTGGCTTCACGGTATCGTGGTGAGAGTTCAACAAAATAGTAGGAAGTTCTTTGTTGAATGCTTGATTTCGCGACCAAATATTATTTTCCAATCTCGAAAACGGAATATTGCGTTCACTAAAAAACGCCTGAATCAAATCGGCAGTTTTGCTTTCTTCTTTGCTGAAAGATTGAGTTGCAATCAACCGTTTCAGTAATTCGATAGAATCGTTGGTGAGTTCGTTTATAAAGTCTTCCATTTCCTGAATTGAGTTTTTTTAAGCAAAACGAAGTTGATTAATAAATAGTCAACTTCGTTTCTACTATATATTTAAAATGATTTTACTCAATTCCGCCCATCCAGTTTTTGATTGGTTTGTACAAGGCAATCATTATCAGACCCGCCACAACGCCGTAAATGCAGAACTCCATGAAAAGACCGGGCATTGCTTCCACGTTTCCTTCCTCGAAGTTTCCGGCGAAAAGTCCGGCAATTAAATTTCCGAGGGAAGCTCCCACAAACCAAAGTCCCATCATTTGACTGTAATACTTTTTCGGGGCAAGTTTGGTGTAAGAACTCAAACCAACCGGACTGATGCACAATTCACCGAGTGAATGCAGCAAATAAGTGAAAGTCAGGAAGCCCATTCCGGCGAGCGAACCGTCTAAAATTCTTTCGGCGGCGAGGTACATGATGAAAAAACCAAGTCCTAATTGAATCAAGCCTAAACCAAATTTCACAGGAACGCTCGGATTCAAATTTCTTTTGTTTAACCAAATCCACAACGCACCAAACGGAGCTGAAAATATTAATATATAGAATGAATTGGCGTTTTGAAACCACGAAGCAGGAAGCTCCCAACCAAATAAATCACGGTCTGTATGACGATCAGCAAAAATGGTGAAGGTAGTTGCCGCTTGCTCAAAACCCGACCAAAAAACTGCAATTGCAATAAAAAGAATGAACAGAACCCCTACCCTTTTCCGCTCAACAATCGTCAAGCTCTTATCCAAGAAACCGATGTAGAAAAAGTACGCCGCCGTAATTCCAGAAATGATGTACTTCATTGCACCAGCAAGTTGAATACTGTCTAAAAGCCCAGTAATGACCGATAATGCGGCAACAACTAATAAGCCAATAACCACGTATAAATAAGTCAACGGGGCTTGTTTTGTTGGTTTATCACCAATTCCTTTCAGGTATTTTCCGTTCATTCGGAAGTTTATCAAGCCAAAGAACATGGCAAATGCCGCCGCTCCAAAACCATAATGCCAGCCCACTTTTTCACCCAAATAACCGACGATAAACATTCCGAGAAACGAACCCAAGTTAATCCCCAAGTAAAAAATAGAGAAAGCCGCATCGCGTTTTGCTCCGCCTTCGGGATATAACTCCCCGACGATAGAACTAATATTTGCTTTCAAAAGCCCCGTTCCGACCGCAACGAAGGCTAATCCTGAGAAAAATATTTCGGGAGATCCGGGAATTGCCAAAATAGCGTGACCAATCATGATACAGACTCCTCCCCACCAAATAGCTTTTTTCTGACCCAAGAGATTATCGGCAATCCAACCGCCAGGCAAAGTCAATAAATATACGGCAGCGGCGTAAAGTCCGTAAACCGCACCGGCAGTATCTTCTGGCAAGCCCAAAGCCCCGTCTGAAATACTTTTTGTGAGGTACAAAAACAAGATTGCCCGCATACCGTAGTAGCTAAAGCGTTCCCACATTTCGGTAAAAAATAAGACAAACAGCCCGCGTGGATGTCCAAATAATGTTTTTTCTGAATCCATATTATAAGTAGTTAGGAAGGATTTTTTGGTTGAAGTACAAAACGAGCCGAAAATACGACTTAAAACGGGAGAAAACCAAAAATCAAGTTTTCGGGGTTAATTTTTACACTAATTTGATGAACGAACGAGGCTGATAAGTCGTGACCGATTTTCAGGAAAATTTCCAAATTAGGCATAAAAAAAAGCCTGAGTCGAAGACTCAGGCTTGTGTCGGGGTGGCAAGATTCGAACTTGCGACCTCCTCGTCCCAAACGAGGCGCGATGACCGGGCTACGCTACACCCCGAGCGGTCTAAAAAAAGCTGGCGGAGGGAGCGGGATTCGAACCCGCGGTACCCTTGCGAGTACGTCAGTTTAGCAAACTGGTGGTTTCAGCCACTCACCCATCCCTCCATACTCGGAGAACGTATCTCCCGAAAGCGGATGCAAATATAGCAGGATATTTTCCGAGAGTCAAAACGAAAACCAAAAAAATATTAAAATCTTTTTCGATTTTTCTGCCAAGCTGAATTAACCGCAACTTGACTTTGAGTTGTTGCTTTCTGTGAACCGCTCATTAACAAGTAGTTGGAGAGTGCAGCAGCAATTTTTTCATTTTCAGAATCCGTCGATTTTTTTTCTTCGTCGGGTTTAAAATAAAGCGAAACGAAACGGGTATCGAAATTTCCTGACTTAAATGCGGGATGATTAATCACGAATTTCCCGAAAGGTAATGTTGTCTTTATTCCTGAAATCTGAAATTCGTCAATTGCCCGGGTTAGTTTTTGGATGGCTTCGTTGCGGTTTTCTCCGTAGGCAATGAGCTTACCAATCATGGGGTCATAGAAAATTGGGATTGTCATACCTTCTTCCACGCCGTCGTCGATGCGGATGCCGTTTCCTTGCGGACGGCGGTAGGTTTGCAGCGTTCCGACATCGGGCAGGAAGTTATTATCGGGATCTTCGGCACAAATTCTGACTTCGATGGCGTGACCGATAATTTTTAAATGCTCTTGTTTTACGGAAAGTTCTTTTCCTTCAGCGATGTGAATCATCTCTTTCACGATGTCAATTCCGGTAATTAATTCCGTAACCGGGTGTTCTACCTGCAAACGGGTATTCATTTCCAGAAAATAGAAATTGAGCTTTTCATCTACGATAAATTCTACCGTTCCGGCTCCGTGGTAATTACACGATTTAGCGACCTGAACGGCACATTGTCCCATTGCTTCTCTGATTTCGGGAGTTAAACAAGACGACGGGGCTTCTTCCACCACTTTCTGATGACGACGTTGAACTGAGCATTCCCGCTCAAATAAATGCACAACATTTCCGTGTTTATCGGCAACAACTTGAATTTCTATGTGCTTGGGTTTCGTAATAAATTTCTCGATAAAAACCGCCCCGTTTCCAAAAGCCTGAATGGCTTCGCTGACGGCACGGTTCATTTGTTCGTCAAATTCTTCTGAGTTTTCTACCACTCGCATTCCTTTCCCGCCACCGCCAGCACTGGCTTTAATAAGTACTGGATAACCAACTTGCTCGGCAATTTGCTTCGCTTCGGTTTTATCTTCCACGGCTCTTGCCACGCCCGGCACAAGCGGGATATCGTACTTTTCTACGGTTTGCTTCGCCGAAATTTTATCCCCCATAGTGCGGATACTTTCACCCGACGGCCCGATAAAAATCAAACCTGCGTTAGTAACTGCCTCCGAAAACTCCGCATTTTCCGATAAAAATCCGTAACCCGGATGAATAGCATCGGCGTTTGCTTTCTTTGCAACTTCGATAATTCTTTCTCCGATTAAATAGGATTCTTTTGAGGGCGACGCACCAATAAAATAAGCCTCATCGGCATAAAGTGTGTGTGGTGCAGTGCGATCAATTTCGCTGTAAACAGCAACGGTTTTGATTCCCATTTCACGAGCCGTCCGCATGATTCTGAGAGCGATTTCGCCACGGTTGGCAACAAGTATTTTTTTTATTTCGAGCATGAATTTCAGCTTTTAAGGCAAGAATAAGTTTTGCATTTAAGTAATAAAATCTCCATTTTTGTTCAAATTAAATATAATTTTTTTAATATGAGATACTATTTATAATTGAATTACGGCGGAACAATTTAGTTGAACCGTTGTTTTTTTTATTAATTCTCAGTAATCGCTTAGATTTACGTTTTATAAATAGCGTTTTCGTTGACAATCAACTAACTGATAATCAATTTTTTAGATAACCTACCTTCCCATTATGGCAATAGATATTTTTGATAAAGTCCTTAACAACCTCGGTCCGATTGGCTCGCAAGCCCATTATTCACACCACTATTATTCGTTTCCGAAATTATCGGGCGAACTTGGGCCGTACATGACCTTTCAGGGCAAAAAAATGCTCAACTGGTCGCTGAATAATTATTTAGGAATTGCGAACCATCCGGAAGTTCGTCAGGCAGATAACGAAGCCGTTGCCGAATACGGTCTTGCCTACCCAATGGGTGCCCGAATGATGACCGGAAACACCGATAAACACGAAGAATTTGAGCGAAAACTCGCCGAATGGGTTGGGCAAGAAGATTCCTTTGTGCTAAACTACGGCTATCAAGGCGTAATGTCAGTAGTTGAAGCAATGGTTGACCCAAAAGACATCATCGTTTATGATGCCGAAAGCCACGCTTGTTTGATTGATGGCGTTCGTCTTCACCGTGCGAAAGGCGGAAAAAGCTACACGTTCGTGCATAATGACATGGAAAGTCTGGAGAAAAACCTGATTCGTGCTACTAAACTTGCTGACGCTCAAGGCGGCGGAATTTTGGTTGTTACCGAAGGCGTTTTTGGGATGTCGGGCGTGGTTGGTTCGCTTGATAAAGTAGTTGCTTTGAAAGAAAAATATACGTTCAGAATATTAGTTGATGATGCTCACGGTCTCGGAACAATGGGCAAAACTGGCTCTGGCGTGCCAGAACACTTTGGCGTACAAGACGGCATTGACCTCCACTTCTCTACCTTCGCCAAATCAATGGCGATGATTGGTGGTTTTGTGGCGGGAAGTAAGGAAATAGTAATGTATTTGAAATACAATTTGCGTTCGCAAACTTACGCCAAAGCATTACCGATGCCTTTCGTAGTGAGTGGTTTGAAACGCATGGAATTGATTCGTAATAACCCGCAATTCAAAGATCAACTCTGGACAATCGTGAATGCTCTGCAAGAAGGTTTCAAAAAGCGTGGCTTTGATATTGGCCGTACTGAATCTTGCGTGACGCCTGTTTTCTTAAACGGAGATTACGATCTACCAACAGTCACGAATTTAATAAAAGATCTCCGCGAAAATATGGGCGTTTTCTGCTCAGTAATTGTGTACCCTGTGGTGCCAAAAGGAGTAATTATTCTGCGAATTATCCCGACGGCTTCGCACACATTGGAAGACGTAGAACACACGATGGTCTGCTTTGAGCAAGTGCAGAAAAAACTTAAAGACGGCGAATATGCCCCAAAAGTTACTGCTTGATGGATTAGATTGGAGAAGAGAGAGATGAGATTAGAGAGTCTCAGCTTGCAGTTAGAATTTTTCATTAAAACGAGTGCTGTTCAGCACTCGTTTTTTTATTGTTCGATAGCCTGAATGCTTAAATTTCGTTTACTTTACATCTTTTCATCAAAAAAACGACCTAAAAAGCCAGTGAATCTCTCACTTTTTATTGCCAAACGGTATTTCTTTTCTAAGAAAAAACGCTCGTTTATCAACGTCATTTCTATGCTTTCTATGCTCGGAGTATGCGTCGGAAGCATGGCGTTCGTGATTGTGTTGTCGGTTTTTAACGGCTTGGAAGGGCTAAACCGCATGATTTTCAAGGCTCAAGACCCCGATTTGAAAATAGAATTAATTGAAGGAAAAGGCTTTGAATTAGAAAACGCCGCCGTTGCTAAAATCAAGCAAATTGAAGCGGTTTCTTTTGTAAATCCTGTTATTGAAGATAACGCCCTTGCCCGCAATGGTGACGCTCAGATGGTAGTCGTGATAAAAGGCGTTGAGAGCGAATTTGAGCGAATTTCACCGCTGAGAAATTCAGTGGTGGAAGGGGGGCTTTTCGTCGAGCGAGATTCTATTCCGTACGCCTTCGTAGGCGGCGGCGTTTACACCATGCTGGGCGTAAACGTGCAGGATTTTCTTTATCCGCTGGAAATTTGGTATCCAAGAAATCAGAAATTGAACGTCCTGAATCCCGAAGATAATATCAACACGATTGCCGTTCCGGTTTCGGGAGTTTTCTCGTTAGAGCAACAATTTGACGACATTATTTTTTTACCAATTACACTCGCCGAAAAACTAACCGATTACCAAGGTAAACGCACGGCAATCGAGGTATATCTTTCCGATGAAAAAGCAACAAATAAAGCCAAAGCCGAACTGAAAGATATCATGGGCGAACGCTTCACGGTAAAAGACCGTGACGAACAAAACGAAGCCCTTTTTAAAGCCATAAAAATCGAGAAACTCTTCATCTTCGTAAGTTTACTCTTGATAATCGGCATTGCTTCGTTCAATATATTTTTCTCGTTAACAATGCTCGTCATCGATAAACAAGACGATATCCAAACGCTTTCGGCTCTTGGTGCAAGACGAAATTTAGTACAACGCATTTTCTTCACAGAAGGAGCCATGATAGCGTTCATTGGTGCGAGTATCGGCTTAACTTTAGGGGCAATTATTTGTTGGCTGCAAATGCAATTTGGCTTCGTGACCATGGGCATGCAATCCGCCATTGTGGATGCGTATCCCGTCGAAATGAAACTCGAAGATTTCATTTACGCGGCTTTGGGAATAATTATTATAACAATCATCGCGGCGTTTTTTCCGGCGAGACGAGCGGTAGCGTATATGAAGTAACAACTATGAAAAAAATACTATCCACAACACTATTACTATTAACTTCTTACGTATCATTTTCTCAGATAAATCCGGAGAATATCGACATCGTTCGGGATAAGTGGGGCGTGCCGCATATTTTCGGAAAAACGGACGCCGAAACCTCTTACGGATTGGCTTGGGCAAACGCCGAAGACGATTTCAAGACGA
>JANQUM010000136.1:6096-8066 GCA_030731175.1 Spirosomataceae bacterium | reverse complement strand
GCATTATGGTAATCAGTAAAACCAAAATTGGTAAGATTTGCATATAAACGTCGGTTTGCATTACGTCGCCCCGCTGAAATAAGAAAAAGTAAATATTGATTGCAACAGCAAATATCCCGGGAATACTCACAAAGTAAATCAGGAAGGCATACAGGTATTTCCAAGGGCTTAAATTTCCTTCGTTTTTACCAATTATTCCCGCTAAAAGTGCGGTTAACGGAATGGCGAGAAAATAAAAGAGGATAAAATCGGGGTTTTGTCCGATGTAAACAAACAGTTCTTTTAGTGTCATTTTAGGTTGCTTTTTTAGCGTATTTTTCGATAAATTCTTTTGTTAAAAATGCCCATTCTTCTGCAACGGTATATTTTCCGTAAACCTCGTTAATTCGTCGGTACCAATATTTTGCGTTAAACTCGTCGCCTTCAATTCGGTGTAATAAAGCGTGAATTCGGTCATAATCCAAAACGCCTTCTTTTTTTTGAGCTATAAAGTGTGCGGCTTCCCAATCGTTTTTCGCTGTGAAAAGTAATGCAGCAAGCAGCTCGTGCTGATTTTCAGTTGATTCTAAGTGAGATTCCAGCGTTTTATCCATTCTTCAATTTCTTTAAGCGGTGATTTTTATAGGCTTTTGCCGAAATAAACAAAACTGCTCCGAAAAGAATAACGCCGGTAAATAAATACATGAAGTTGACTATGTTTTTCAAAACGGCTAAAAGCACAATCGAAACCAAGAAGAGGGTGGGAAGTTCGTTTAGTAAACGGAACTGAAACGGCGTAAACTGATTTGTATCGGTTTTATTTTGATTAATAATGCGTTTGCACATAAAATGATATGCAACCATCAATACCAGTAAAGCGAGTTTTAGGTGCATCCACGGCTGCGAAAGCCACGCTGGGTTGATGATTAACATTCCAATTCCGAAAAACCAAGTAATTACCATGGCGGGTGTAGCGATAATTTGGTAAGCTCGGTCTTGCATCAAAATCAGTTGTTTTTTCCAGCTTTCCCGCAGGTTTTCGGGTTGCTCGTCAGCTTCGGCGTAGTACACGAACATCCTGACAAGGTAAAAAAGCCCAGCGAACCAAGATACGAAACCAACGATGTGAAATGATTTGAAAAATAAGTAAGCAGTACTCATTCGATAATAAATTGATGAAAAATCAAAAATAATAAGGAATTTTGAGCGTTTTGGTTAAGTCAATCAATCTTTTTTAAATGCGTCAACTAATATTACTTTTCGGGCTCCTGATTTTGACCGTAAACGGATTTTCGCAGTCAAAAAAGCAAGTTAAACTTTTCAGTAAAGCGGAAGAGGAGTTCAAGCAAAAATCCTTCGCCGATGCAAAAGAATATTATTTGAAAGTGTTGGAGCTTGATCCGAAGCAAAGCGAATCGCTTTTCAAACTCGGCAAAATTGAATCATTGAACAGAAACGAAGAGAACGCCACAAACTACTATTTAAAAGCGATTGAATTAGCCCCGCAAAATCCCGCATTTACTGAAGCCTACGTTTACATTGGAAGCCGGGAACTTAGGGATGGTAATTACGTAGAAGCAAAAGAATACCTTGATTTTGCGTTAAAAAATACATCTACTTCGGCGATGATTTACCACGAAATTAAGAACAAAATACTAATTTCAGAAGATGGTATTGAAGCAAAAAAAAATGCGTTAGACATTCACCCAGTAAAACTACCCGAACTCGTAAATACGCATACTAAGCAATATTTTCCTGTATTCACTGCCGATAACGAGACGTTATTTTTTACAGCAGTGGAGAAGAACGGCGACGAAAATATATATGCTTCAACTTTTATCGACGGAAATTATTCAACGCCAAAATTGATGAACGGTGGTATAAATTCCAACAATAACGAAGGTACGTGCAGCATTTCATCCGACGGTAGAACGATGGTTTTTACGTCATGCGAGGGCCGGAGCAGTTTCGGAAGTTGCGACCTCTACATT
>JANQUM010000136.1:0-6086 GCA_030731175.1 Spirosomataceae bacterium | reverse complement strand
CTACATTACTTATAAAACTGGTGAGCAATGGTCAAACCCTCAGAATATTGGCAGCTCGGTAAATAGCCCTTATTGGGAATCTCAACCGGCACTTTCCAGCGATGGGAAACTGCTCTTTTTCTCCTCCGAACGCCCCGGCGGATTTGGTCGTAAAGATTTGTGGTTAAGTCAGTTAAATTCAAAAGGTGTTTGGTCAAACGCTGTGAATTTGGGAAAACAAATTAACACAACGTCGGATGATATTTCACCGTTTATTCACGCAAACGGAAGCACAATTTTCTTCTCTTCAAACGGCAGAAGGTCTTTTGGCGGGTTTGATATTTTTATGGCAAATATCGTGGATGGAAATTTTGAAGAGCCGCAAAATCTCGGTTACCCGATTAACAATGCCGACGATCAAGTTTCGTTATTTGTAACGTCCGACGGTAAAACGGCTTTTTACGCCTCTGATGACAAAAAAAGAATTGATCTTTTTTCTTTTGAAATCCCTGAATCGATAAAAACGAAGTACAAAAAAGTAAATTATTTGAAAGGATTGGTGACTGATAAAACCACAAATAAGCCCCTTTCAGCAACGATTCAATTAGTTGATTTAGCCACGCAAAAAGTGCTACTCACAACAAATTCAGACGTCGTTTCCGGGGAATATGTTTTAGTGCTTCCGCACGGAAACCGTTACGCAATTCACGCAAATAGAGACGGCTTTTTATTCAAAAGCCTGAACGTTGATGTTTCAGAATCCGATCGCAGCGAAGGTAAAAAAGTTGATATTGCTTTGGATGAAATAAAGAAAGAGGCAAATACAGTTTTATCTAATATTTTCTTCGATTCGGGTTCCGCTATCTTGCGTTCAGATTCGTATTTTGAATTGGACAAACTCGCTAAACTGCTCGAAGATAATAAGGACATTGTTGCAAAAATAAACGGACACACCGATGACGTTGGAAACGAAAATGATAACCTTTCGCTCTCTCAGGCTCGTGCTGAAGCCGTTGCAGCCTATTTGGTGACTAAGCAAATTGACCAGAACCGAATTATTCCTAAAGGTTTTGGCGAAGCCTTTCCGCTGTTACCCAATCAAAATGAGAACAATCGACAATTAAACCGACGAATTGAATTCAGTATTCAATGAAATTGTGTAATGTAAGTCTTTGTCCGTTTGATTCTGCTGCAATTTTTACGAACTTTGCAACCTACCGCGTTGTTGGTAAATTATAAAATTAGAGATTACAAAAATGACTAAAGAAGAAGTAAACGTTTTGATATTAGGTTCGGGTCCGGCGGGATATACCGCTGCAATTTACGCTGCAAGAGCGGGTATGAATCCAGTGATGTACCAAGGCGATCAGCCTGGTGGGCAGTTGACTATAACAAATGACGTTGAGAATTTTCCGGGTTACGTTGATGGCGTTCAAGGTCCGGAAATGATGGAGCAGCTTCGTAAACAAGCCGAGCGTTTCGGAACGGATAATCGCTGGGGCATGGGAACAGCAGTTGATTTCTCAGACTCGTCGGCATTAAAAGTCATCATCGACGAGAACCACGAAATAACCGCCAAATCAGTAATTATTTCTACAGGAGCTTCAGCAAAGTGGTTGGGTTTACCTTCTGAGCAACGTCTTAACGGAATGGGAGTTTCGGCGTGTGCCGTCTGTGACGGATTCTTTTTCCGAGGAAAAGAAGTTGCAATAGTTGGAGCCGGAGATACCGCTTGCGAGGAAGCTCATTACCTATCTAAGCTTTGCAAGAAAGTGACAATGCTCGTGCGGAAAGACCATTTCAAGGCTTCTACAATCATGGAAAACCGTGTGAGAAATACGCCGAATATCGAAATTTTATTCAATACCGAAACCGTAGAAGTTTTGGGTGAAGACGAAGTAACCGGCGTTAAGGTTCTTAATAACGAAACCAACGAAGAGTCAGTGGTGGAAGTTGCGGCTTTCTTTGTCGCGATTGGTCACAAACCCAATACCGATATTTTTAAACCATATTTGGAACTTGACCACGAAGGTTACATCAAAACAATTCCAGGTTCTACTTTAACTAACGTTTCGGGCGTTTTTGCCAGCGGTGATGCTCAGGATAAAATATATCGTCAAGCTGTAACGGCGGCGGGCACGGGTTGCATGGCCGCACTTGATGCGGAGCGGTACTTATCAGAAGTAGAATTTGAAGTTGCACAACTTGCCTAAAAAATGAAAAAAGTATTTTTTACCATTTGTTTACTCACTTTTGCGTTTTGCGGCTACGGTCAGCGGGAAAAAGGACGGATTTTAAAAGCTCCAAAAATTTTCCAGAAAGACACCAAACAGCAAATCGAAACAGTCACCACTTCAACTTCACCCGCTACATCAGAGCCCGAAATAGAGTTCCAGTTTGAGGAGCAGCCACGCTTGCGGTTTTCGAGTTCATTCGAGTCAAAAACCGACAAAACTGAGTTGATGAAGTCTGACGTTAACGCCGCAAAAGCTTTAAATGGTGATGATTTACCTTTTCGCCTTGAGCCAATCAGGGAAGTAAACAAGATGGTGGAAGACGATACTTCATCTATAGACGAAGGTGAGCTGCAAATTGTTGAAATTGAGGATTATATCACCTTCGATGATCCAAGTGAGATGGTAAAAGTGGCCAGCTATTACTCAATCTGGGATACCCGAACTGTTGATCCGTACGGAATTGACCCCAAAGATTTTGAAGATGTGATTCCGATAAAATTGTACGACTTGAACGAAGGTCGGTATTGGAATACGCCGCTTGATCGTACGCCAATTACCTCGCATTTTGGTTACAGGCGTAACCGCTGGCACGTTGGTACAGATATAGATTTGGAAACCGGAGATCCCGTTTATTCTACTTTTGATGGTATTGTACGGGTAGCGGGCGGTCATTCAGGCTGGGGAAATACGGTTTTGGTGCGGCATTATAATGGTTTGGAAACGCTTTATGGCCACCTCTCCAAAATTTTAGTTGAGCCAAACACTTTAGTGAAAGCCGGTGACAAAATTGGTCTTGGCGGTAACACGGGTAGAAGTTCAGGTTCACACCTTCACATTGAAGTACGCTACGAAGGAAACGCATTCGATTCAGAAAACATATTTAGATACTCTGGTGCGGCGAACGGAACCGAAATTTTGACGCAAGAACTCTTGTTAGATCGCTCGTATTACAATTACTTACGGGGCGGAAAATCTAGGGTTGCAATTGATTTTGAATCTTCCGAAGATGACGCTCCCGAGCCACAGCAACTTACTCAAAAAGTTTGGATAAGAGTGAAACGTGGTGATACGTTGACGGCAATTGCGAGCCGAAATAGAACTACAGTGGGTGATATTTGCCAACTTAATCGCATCCGTGCAAACCAGGCGTTGCAGATTGGAATGTCGCTTCGTATTCAATAGAACTATGTTAAAACTTGATATTTTAGTATTTGCGGTTCATCCTGATGACGCCGAGTTGGGTTGTTCAGGGACGATTGCTTCCCACATTGCCAAAGGTAAAAAAGTGGGGATTGTTGATTTTACGCAAGGTGAACTCGGTACGCGTGGAAGTGCTGAAATTAGATTGGCGGAAGCCGATAGCTCAAGCAAAATTCTTGGATTAGCTGCTCGGGAAAATTTGAAAATGCGGGATGGTTTTTTCAAAAACGACGAAGCACATCAGAAACAACTTATTCAAGTCATACGAAAATACCAACCAGAAATAGTTTTAGCAAATGCGGTGGAAGACCGTCATCCAGACCACGGCAGGGCAGCAGAACTAACGCTCCAAGCGTGTTTTTACTCTGGCTTAAGGATGATTGAAAGCACAGACGAAAACGGAAACACACAGGCTGCTTGGCGACCCAAAGCTGTTTATCATTACATTCAAGACCGTTACATCGAGCCTGATTTTGTTACAGATATTTCTGATTTTTGGGAAACGAAAGAGAAGTCAATTAGAGCATTTAAATCGCAATTTTACGACCCAAACAGCAACGAACCTGAAAGTTATTTGACTTCACCTGACTTTCTGAAATTTGTAATTGCCCGCTCGCAAGAAATGGGCCATAAAATTGGAACGAAATACGGCGAAGGATTTACGATTTCAAAGACAATGGGAGTGAAGAACCTATTTGATTTGTTTTGATTTTACCAATATTTTTCTCCTTTGTTCTTGATTATTTTTTTTGCTCCTCGAGCCAGTATCTGAGCGTGGGAAATCATAGTAGCCGCTAAACCAAAATGCTTCTTTAGTACTAAAAATCTGTCAATCAGCGATTTCTTTAATTGTTGATTTGAAATTCCTCCTATCAAGTATTTCGATAAAACTCCGTTATAAAGTATTGTTTTTTGGGATGATTTCAAGCTCGAAATTTCCCAGTCAATATCTGCACTCAAATTATTTTCGATGTAAAAGGGAGCAATTTCTCTCCGAACAATGAACGATTGATGGCAAACTAACATGCCTAACTTCATGTCTTTCCAAGCTAAATGTCTTGGGAGTCTGTGAGGAGTAAGTTCGCTTCGTTTTCCCAAAACTGTACCATCATTATCAATGAACAGGGTTTCACCGTAAATTACGTCAGGTTTTTCGTTTTGAATTAGCTGAAAGAGGTCGTCTGTAATTGTTGAAGCGGCAATTTCGTCTCCGGCGTTTACAAACCAAACGTAATCTCCGGTTGCAAGTCGAAGCCCCTTGTTCATGGCATCATACAAACCTTTATCTGGTTCCGAAACGATTTTATCGAATAAATCACCGCTTTTGCGTGCAATTTCCAACGTTTTATCCGTAGAATTACCATCAATCAACAAGTATTCAAAATCTTTGAATACTTGTTGATCAACGCTGGCAATTGTTTTGCCGATGAATTTTTCGGCGTTAAAAGTTATCGTTATTATTGATAAGAAAGGCATTTTTAGTAACCTCTTTGGGCATCTACAACCGCAATGGCTACGGTGTCAACACTTTCTCGGACTGTTGCCCCAAGTTGCAATACGTGAACTGGTTTTTTCAAACCAAGTACCAACGGTCCGATTTTAGGAATATCGCTTATTTCTTTGACAAGGTTGTAAGCAATATTTGAAGAAGAAAGGTTCGGGAAAATGAACGTGTTCGCTCTTCCATCCGCTAGTTCGCTAAATGGGTGGTGGGCTTTAAGTAGTTCGGTGTCAAACGCAAGGTGAGCTTGCATTTCACCATCTACCACCATTGTTGGATTACGCTTTTTCAACTCCTTTACTGCATTCCGCATTTTCGTTGGGGCAAGTCCGTCTGACACAGAACCAAAGTTTGAATACGTAACCATCGCTATGCGAGGTTTGATATTGAATTTCTCTACTTGCTTGGCGGCGAGTTCTGTGATTTCGACTAATTCTTCGGTTGTTGGGTCAAAATTGATCGTAGTATCAGCAAAGAAAAGTGGGCCGAAGCGAGACATAAGTATATACATTCCCGAAACTTTTTTTACACCATCTTGTGAACCGATGATTTGCAAAGCCGGACGAATAGTATCAGGGAAATTGCGGGTCATACCGCCAAGCATTACATCGGCGTAGCCAGTTTCTACCATCATTGCCCCGTAATAATTTCTGCGGTGCATAATGTGATTGGCTTCCGAAACGGTGTAACCTTTACGTTTCCGTTTTTCGTAAAATAGCTCTTGATAGTGCTTTAGACGCTCTTTCTCTTTTTCACCCTTGGGCTTCATTGGGTCGATAATTTCAATCTCACCCAAATCTATGGCATTGTTAGCAAGTAATTCGTGTACTCTATCTTTATTTCCTAATAAAATCGGAATACCAATACCCTCAGAAATAACCTCCTGAGCGGCTTTTAAAACGGTGAGGTTTTCTGCGTCAGCAAAAACGACACGCTTTGGTGATTGCTTCGCTTTTGTTCTAATTCCTTTGGTTAAGTTGTTGTCTAAACCAAGACGTTTCGACAAGGCGATTTCATAGGCGTCCCAATCTTGAATAGGGCTTTTTGCTACGCCGGTTTCCATTGCGGCACGAGCTACTGCCGGAGCAACTGTGGTAAGCAAACGCGGGTCAACGGGTTTTGGAATGATGTAATTTCTGCCAAAAGTTAAGTTTGATTCGCCGTATGCC
>JANQUM010000135.1:6598-8128 GCA_030731175.1 Spirosomataceae bacterium | reverse complement strand
GTCGGGCGTTTAGGATCGTTTGCCGTTCCCATGAGTTCGTTGTACGAAGTGAGTTCTTTTTCTCCTTCTTTCAATGCTGCCGGATACCAAATTTCTACGGTCAGTTCTCGATCGTACATCGGGGCAACGCCTTTTGCAGCGTTTAAAATATCGGGTTGATTCTTATTCGTAAATTTAACCGTTCTAACACCCACTTTGTACTCACCACGAGCGGCAAGTTCGGGTGCATCTGGTAAGGCATCACCGTAAACAAATGCATTAGACGATTGTGCTTGAACACCGAATACGCTGAACGTAAGAAATAGGCAAGAGTAAAACAGGGTAGTTATTTTTTTCATTCTTATGGTTTGTTGAATTTTGCCCGCAAGTTAAGCAGATTAATTCAATAAATTCTCGAATTAATGCAACTCTTTACGCCATCAAACCTAAACAAAACCAGCCTTTGTTATCTAAAAAAGGAGTGAACTTTTTGAAACCAACATCGCTGCTCAATTTTTCTAAATCAGCAATGCTGTATTTCTGCGAAACCTCGGTGTGAATGCACTCATTTTTTTCAAAATGAAAAGTTTTATCTGCTATGTTTACGTCTTGTTTTTCGAGTGAAACAATGTAACTGTAAGTCGTTCCCGAAGCAGGATCATAAAAAGCGTAATGATCGAAGTTTTTAACGACAAAGTTTGCACCTAACTCGCGGTTCATTCGGGTTAAAAGATTCAAATTGAATCGCTTGGTAATTCCGGCTTGATCATTGTAAGCTGCGAGAATAGTTTTAGGATTTTTCTTCAAATCTGCCCCGACTAAAAGTGCATCTCCGGCGGTCATGTACGACTTAACTAATTTCAAGAAATCTACGGCTTTTTCGTCTTTAAAGTTACCAATATTTGAGCCCATAAAAAGAATTAGTTTCGGATTATTTCGTTCTTTTAGAGCTTTCATAGTCTCAAAATAATCTCCCGCAATCGGTTCGATTTTCAAACCTGGCAACTGCGAAGAAATATGCTCTTTGTTGATTTTCAGGACATTATCAGAAATATCAAGCGGGATATAGGTTATTTCTTTCCCTACATCCATTAGTGCTTTCAGGAAATATACGGCCTTTGTGCCGTCGCCCGCTCCGAGTTCAATTACGTCAATTTTTTCACTCTCAATTTCTTCGGAAATATCCTTTGTTTTATTCTTAATAATTTCAAGTTCGCACGCCGGAAGGTAGTACTCTTTCATTTGCATTATTTCCTGAAATATACCATCACCAATAGCATCATAGAAATAACGCGAACTTAACGTTTTAGGGGTTGAAGAAAGACTGCTCAGCGTGTCTTTTAGGAAAGCATTGTTCATGTAAAAAAAGGGGTGGATTTAATATTATTTTGCTAACCGGATTCCGGCAAAGTGCCAGCGGTTACTTGGATGAAAAAAGTTGCGGTAGGTCTTGCGGCTGTGCCCTTCGGGCGTGCCAATAGATGCTCCACGTAGTACGTGAAAGCTTACCATAAATTTATGTTTGTTTTATACATATGGTAGGGGTTATTT
>JANQUM010000135.1:0-6588 GCA_030731175.1 Spirosomataceae bacterium | reverse complement strand
AATTTGGGTAGGGCAAATACGCCGAACCCGTCCATTCCCAGACTTCTCCGTAGTTTAATTTATCAGCGGCAATTTCCCACTCAAATTCGGTTGGTAAACGCATGCCTTTCCACTCGGCAAAAGCAAAAGCTTCGTAATAACTGACGTGCATCACAGGCAAACCAGGATCAACTTTTGATAAGCCGTTAAAATTATAATAATGCCATTCACCGTTTACGTTATGCCAATACAGCGGGGCTCTTAGTTCATTTTTATTAATAAAGTCCCAACCTTCGGCGTGCCACAAATTGAAATCTTCGTACCCTCCGGCGTTAATAAATTCGATGTATTCGGCGTTTGTTACGAGTTTGTTTGAGATTTTGGCGTCGTGTAAATACACTTTGTGTACACCGTGCTCATTATCAAAGCTAAAACCTTTGCCCTGATGTCCGATGGTGTAAACGCCTTCCTTAATAGTAACCCAACCCTGTTTTTGCGTTTCTACTGTTTGCTTGAAATTTCCCTTGTAAGCGGGGAAAGTAGGTTGGTTTCCGAGAATATATTTTATGTCATAAGCCAGTAATTCCTGATGTTGTTGTTCGTGATTTATCCCGATTTCTACGAGCGAAAGTAGCTCCGCCGAATTGTTAGTTTTCATTAGTTTCTTCACCGCTTTGGTTACGTATTTTCGATACGCATACACTTCATCAACCGTCGGGCGGGTCATCAAACCGCGGTTTGGACGAAGCACCCGGTCGCCGGCGTTGTTGTAATAGCTATTGAAAAGGTAGGCGAAATCTTCGCTGTAAACTTGGTAACCGGAATCAAAATTCCGTAAAACAAACTGCTCAAAAAACCACGTAGAATGAGCCAAATGCCACTTTGGCGGAGAAACGTCAGGGCTTGGTTGCACTGAATAATCTTCGATAGCGAGTGGTTTACAAATATTTTCTGAGGCTTGGCGAGTGGTAATAAACCGCTCTTTCATCTTTTGGGGCATGTTTACAGAACAGAAAGTTTAAAAAAAAGTTTACTTCAAAACCGTAGATCGATCCAATCTAACGCTGTATTCAGGATTTGCACGATAAAGGCTGATTTTGCGTTCAATTATGTGAATAAAAAAATGTTCCCATGTTAAAAACGCTCCTTCTCGAAGACGACCCGACCCTTTCCGCCGAAATAAAAACTTACCTGCACAGTAAGCAAGTGGAGTGCGATACCGTGTTTGACGGCGAACTGTTTTTTAAACAACTCCGCACCGATTCTTACGATGTATATTTATTGGATGTAAATGTACCAAAAATAAATGGTTTGGAGGTTTGTCGGATAATCCGGGAAAGTGATAAAACTACTCCAATATTAATGCTGACGGCGTTTGGTGAAGTGGAAGACAAAGTTGAAGCTTTCGATTTTGGGGCGGATGATTACCTTGTGAAACCTTTTCACCTTGCCGAATTACTGGCACGGATACAGGCTTTATACCGCCGTAAAGCTATGCCACAACTCGAAATGGCTTTTGTGGAAATAGCTGATCTCAAGATTTATTCGGACGAAAAAAAAGTGACGCGAGATGAGGTTGAAATTACGTTGACACCCAAAGAATTTAAGCTGCTCAATATTTTAGCGACGGCAAAGGGGCGGGTTCTTTCCAAGCAACAAATCGCGGACGAGTTGTGGGACTACCACATTGAAACGAACCAAAATACCATTGAGGTTTACATTAATTTCTTGAGAAAAAAGATCGACAAGGAACATGCCATTAAGTTAATCCACACAAAAATTGGGTTTGGCTATTACCTGAAGGCAGAATAAATGACCATCAAAAGCAAAATATCGTTTTATATCAGTACCGTTTTTACGCTGCTTTTTGGCGTTGTCTGCCTTTTTATAATTACGCTTTTTGCGGATTTTCGTAAGCAAGAGTTTGAAGCCAGACTCAACGAAAAAGCCCTGACGGCAGTAAAATTATTACTTGACGTGAAAGAAGTAGATGAGCGGCTGCTTAAAATCATAGATCAAAACACTATTAATAAGCTTTACAACGAAAAAACGCTGATTTTTGACGGAAAACAAAACCTTATTTACAGCAGCCTTGACGACACAAAGATCAATTGGAAAAGTAGTGATTTGGAGGATTTGCGACAAAATAAAACCTTCTTTAAGCAAGATAACAAAAACGAGATCTACGGATTGTTTTATGATTCAAACGCTGAGGATTATTTCGTCATCATTTCGGCGGATGACAATTATGGGAAACGTAAGCTTAACTACTTGATTTATATACTTTTAGGAGCTTTTGTGCTCTTTATTTTTGGAGCATGGTTTTTTACGTTTTCTATTATCAAAAAGCAGTTTGTGCCGCTGGATATTTTTCACCGAAAAATACGAAATATTAATGACCTAAACAGTGAAGGTAAACTGGAAGCCAACGTTGCCGGAAAAAACGAAATTGATTTACTCAGTAACGAGTTTAACCACATGATGAACCGCATCAGTGATGTTTACCAAAAACAGCGAGAATTTACAGCACAAGCATCGCATGAACTCAGAACACCCTTAGCCCGGATTCTTGCCCAAGCGGAAAATCAACTGCAAAATGCGGCTGGAAAAGAACTGGAATTTCTAAAAATGCTGATTACCAATGTAAGTCAGTTGAAAGAATTGATAAACTCGCTGCTAATCCTCTCGCGAATTGACAATTACAAAGAAACGAAAGGCGAAATTTGCCGAATTGATGAAGCAATTTATAATTGTATTGAGCAGGTGAATACGCAATATCCGAACTTAAAAGTGAATTTTTATATTAACGATGATGCGGGAAACTTGGAAGGTGTTTTGGAAGTAAACGGCAATCAAAATTTGTTGGAAGTTGCATTTAGCAATCTGATCAAAAATGCCTACCTTTATTCTGATAAAAAGGCGATAGATATTGAAATAAATAACCCCGGTGGAAGACTCATTGTTAATTTTAGCAATACCGGAACGCCACTTTCTGCCGAAGAAATCAGACAGCTTTTTGAACCGTTCAAACGAGGAAAAAACGCAATAAATCTTAATGGGCTTGGGTTGGGGCTTCGCATTGTGCAGCGAATTTTACACACTTTCCGCTTCAATATTGCCTACAAATACGATAGCGGAAAGCATATTTTTACAGTATTTGACTAAAAAGGTGGTTTTAAAGTAATTTTAAGCCCCAATTAAGCACTATTAAAGAGCGGAATGCTTTTTTTGTGTCTAAATTTGCAACAAGTATATATCTAACAACAAATACAAACAGGAAAACTCAAAAATGAAAGCAACAAAATTAGTATTAATAGGTGCATTGGTTACCGCTTCGATTTCTTCTTGCGTTACCAAGAAAAAATTTGCCGACCTCGAAAGCAAATATAAAAACGTGGATAACTCATTGATGAAATGCAGTAATGACCTGACAGATTCACGCACCCAGATTGACAAATTGAAGTCAGACTTGGCGATGAGTCAGACCGAAGTTCGGACTGTAACCAAATCAAGAGAAGATCAATTAGCGTTAATGAGATCTCAAGTAGCAGACCTACAGAAAAACCGTGACCAACAAATGACCCAAGTGGGCGAATTGACGGTTCTTTCAAAAGCAGCAAACAGCAATATTGATAAGACGTTGAGCCAAATGGCGGAAAAAGACCGTTACATCAACTTGCTACGTGATGCCCGTACAAAAGCGGATTCAATCAACCTTGCTCTTGCGGTAAACTTAAAACAGAGCATCGGTTTAGACCTTAACGATACAGACGTTGACATCAAGGTTGACAAAACGGTTGTAATGATTAACCTTTCTGACGCCATGTTATACAAAAGCGGAAGCTACGTGCTAACACCTCGTGCCAATGAAGTTTTGGGTAAAATTGCAAAGGTAATTCAGTCACGTCCAGAACTTGAAGTAATGGTAGAGGGCTACACTGACAATACGCCGATCAGCACGCAACTTATTCAGGATAACTGGGACTTGAGCGTAAAGCGTTCTACATCGGTTGTTCGTGCATTGCAAGATAATTTCAATATCAACCCGAATCGCTTAATTGCCGCCGGACGTGGAGAATACAACACAATGGTTCCAAACACAACATCTGAAAACAAAGCGATGAACCGCAGAACTCGCATTATTTTAATGCCAAAGTTGAATCAGTTCTATGACTTGTTGAACCCAGATACAGCGAAGAAGTAATCTTCAAAATAACATTTAGAGAATAGCCGTCCCGAAGTTTCGAGACGGCTATTTTTGTTTTAATCTCAATCGTTTTTTGCCATCTGCACCATTTTCCAAGAAAGGGCGATAAAAAGAAATTGTACGGGCAAACGAATGTAAGCTGCCGTTTTGCTACCAATTGCGGGAGCATCAAGAAAAATATCTGCCGCGTGAATGGGCAAAAAAACAAGCATAAGAGCCAAAATGCCCCATGCTCCGATCAGACGGAACTTGGGAATAAAATAAGCAACACCAAAAACGATTTCCAAAATGCCAGAAATGTAAATTATCGCCATGGCGAAAGGAAAAATACTAGGAACGAAAGGCAAGTAAAAGTCAGCTTTTAGAAAGTGCTGAACGCCACCATAGGCAATAAAAAGGGCAAAAATGAACCCTAAAACTTGAAATACTTTCTTCATTTGCTACCTCGATTTGTTTTGGTTAAAAAATCAAGATATAACAATAATTTGACCATTCCTTAAAAATTAATTCATAGTCGTGGATATAAACCCTATTTTTGTAAAACGGCTATATTGCCTGACCTTCTACGTTATTAAATGGCAAAATTAGCCGCAAAAGATAAATTTTTTGATTTATCAGACTACGGTAGAGCACCCGCTACATTGCTCGCTAACTCACTCAAAAATACCAGCTTTACGCCCGTTCGTGTTACTTATTTATTCGGCGTTTGCGGTTTAGTTGCATCGTATTGTATTTTCAAAGAATATTACATTGCCGCCGCTTTTTTTCTTATTCTAAAATCTATTCTTGATGCCGCCGACGGCGAACTCGCCCGAGTTAAACAAACGCCTTCTTATACAGGGCGTTACCTCGATAGCGTTTTCGACATACTATTAAATTTCATTATACTCTGCACCATCGGCTACGTTGCACAAACGCCTGCATACTTGATTTTTTTAGCTTTTGCGGCGGTTCAACTTCAGGGCACTTTGTATAATTATTACTACGTTATACTACGAAATAAATCTGAGGGCGGAGACACCACAAGCAAAGTTTTTGAATATAAATCTCCTCGGGCATTGCCGGGAGAAAACCAAAAAACGGTAGATTTCTTGTTTCAAGCCTACACGTTTTGCTACGGAATATTCGATAAAGCAATTCATTTGATGGACAAAACCGCCCACAAAGCAAAAGTATTTCCAAGTTGGTTTATGACGCTCGTTTCAATGTATGGGCTTGGTTTTCAGCTACTTATCATAGCTATAATGTTACCTTTAGGTTTAATAAGCTATATTATACCCTTTTTCATTTGGTACAGCGTGCTTATTTTTGTGCTAATTGGCATTCGCCGATTTGTACTTTGAGATAAAACTTAATTTAACCCCACAAATTCGTACGGGTTCGGGCAAATTTCAGCGTACAAATCTTTATCTGCTTCACTACAAACACCGGGAAAATCGCCTGTTTTTCCAAGTAAATCGTTCATTAGCTGAAAATGTAAGTGCGGTGGCCAATCTCCGTTTTCGGGGAAAGGTCCAAATTCGGCAAATTGCCCTCCTTTATTAATTTCTTTTCCAACGAATAAGTTATCTAAAGAACGGCGGCTGAGATGTCCGTATAAACTGTACTTGGGGATGCTTAATTCTTGATAATCAGTGTGTTCTAAGATAATAGTCGGGCCGTAATCCCCAAAACCTTTATTGTCGTGAAAACTGTGAACGATGCTGTCTGCGGGGGCGAAAATAGGAGTAAAGGCTTCCGCCCAAATATCTAAACCGAGGTGAATTGTTCTTGGTTGCTCTGTTCCTTTAAAATGCTCAGAGCGATGATACACCGCCCGATTTTCTAAATAACCACCAACGCCACACTTCTTTCCTTCGCTTTTAATTATGTTGAAAACGTAATCAGAAAATGCTTCAGTATTGCGTAAATCAACAGATTTTAATTTCTGATTTGCCGCTGTAAAATCCAGCCACAAATGGTCTGCTTTTGAGAAGTCGAACGGGGTGATTTTATGTATCAAGATCGGAGAATTTAGATTAGTCAAATTAAAAGTGAATTTTAAATTTTAGGGGTAGGTAGTAAACGATGCAAAACATAAACTAAGCCGACTTGATTACAAAATTCTACAATCTCATATCTCAACTCTCCAATCTTTATAATTTCTATATTTTACGTTTCAATTCAAAGTTCTTTCCGAGATAAACCCGACGTACCATTTCATCGGCGGCGAGTTCTTCGGCAGTGCCCGATTTTAAGATTTTCCCCTCGAAAAGTAAGTAAGCTCGATCTGTTATTGAAAGCGTTTCGTTTACGTTGTGGTCAGTAATTAGAATTCCGATATTACGGTGCTTAAGCCTTGCCACAATTCCCTGAATTTCCTCTACTGCAATTGGGTCAACTCCCGCAAAAGGTTCGTCAAG
>JANQUM010000134.1:4059-8205 GCA_030731175.1 Spirosomataceae bacterium | reverse complement strand
TACAATTAATGTAAACGTGATTAGTTTTTTCATTGATTTCTTAAAATTTAAAAGCCCGGTAAAGTCAATTACCGAGCTTTCTGATTGCTTTAAAGCTATAATGTGTTTGAGTATTTAAACCCCCACTTCTTCTAATACCTTTTCCTCCACTATGTCTTTTTCAATGCGGAGGTTGTCTATAATAAAGAGTTGACGATCGGGTGTGTTCTTTCCCATGTAATAAGAAAGTACTTTCTTAATAGAAGACTCTTTGTCGAGAATGACCGGATCAAGGCGAATTTCTTCACCGATAAAATTTTCGAATTCATGCGGGGAAATCTCGCCGAGGCCTTTAAATCGGGTAATTTCGGGTTTGCCGCCAAGTTTATTTATTGCCGCCTGTTTCTCTTCATCTGAATAGCAATAAATGGTTTCCTTTTTGTTGCGTACTCGGAAAAGCGGGGTTTGTAAAATGAATAAATGTCCTTCACGAACCAAATCCGGAAAAAACTGCAAGAAAAATGTTAAGAGCAATAAACGGATATGCGAGCCGTCAACGTCGGCATCGGTAGCAATGATGATTTTATTGTACCGCAAACCGTCAATCCCATTTTCAATATCAAGGGCGTGTTGTAAGAGGTTGAATTCCTCGTTTTCGTAAACTACTTTCTTTGTTAAGCCGTGGCAGTTCAGCGGTTTTCCTCGTAAGCTAAAAACCGCTTGTGTCATCGGGTTGCGGGCTTTAGTGATCGAGCCACTAGCAGAATCTCCTTCAGTGATGAAAAGCATGGTTTCTTGATGATTTTCAAACGAAACGTCTTGCAGGTGATATTTACAATCCCGCAGTTTTTTGTTGTGCAGATTGGCTTTTTTCGCTCGTTCGTTCGCCAGTTTTTTTACGCCTGCTAATTCCTTACGTTCTCTTTCCGACTGCTCTATTCGCTTTTTCAACGCATTGTGCGTATCGGGATTCATGTGGAGGAAATTATCCACTTTTAATTTTACAAAATCGTTGATAAACGTCCGAACTGTTTGGGCATCGTCTTCCGGTGACATGGCAATTGAGCCAAGTTTTGTTTTAGTCTGTGATTCAAACACGGGTTCTTGCACCCGAATTGAAATCGCGGATATGATTGACTGCCGAATGTCTTCTGAAGCGTAGTCTTTATTGTAATGATCTCTGACTGCTTTTACAATTGCTTCTCGAAACGCCGAGAGGTGCGTGCCGCCCTGCGTGGTATTTTGCCCGTTTACGAATGAATAATATTCTTCGCCGTATTGGTTTCCGTGCGAAAACGCAAATTCTATATCTTCGCCTTTTTGGTGAATGATTGAGTAACGTAGCGTTTCTATGTCGGTTTTACGTTCTAAAAGGTCAAGCAAACCCCGCTTTGAAAGGAATTTCTTCCCGTTGTATTCGAGTGTTAATCCGGCGTTTAGGTAGCAATAATTCCACAACATATTTTCAACAAACTGTGGAATGTAGTTGTATTTTTTGAAGACCGAACCGTCTGGCTCGAACTCTACGAGTGTGCCGTTTGCCTTGTTGGTGGATTCAATCGGTGATTTTTCTAAAATTTCTCCCTTTGAGAAAGTTGCCCAGGCGGCTTGCCCATCTCGGTACGCCTCCACTTTAAAAAATTCAGAAAGTGCGTTCACCGCTTTTGTTCCGACGCCGTTCAGACCTACAGATTTCTGAAAAGCCTTGCTATCGTATTTTGCACCAGTATTGATTTTAGAAACTACGTCCACTACTTTACCGAGCGGAATTCCTCGCCCGTAATCACGGACGGAAACTTTTCCTTCGTTCATCGAAATTTCGATTGACTTTCCGTGTCCCATGGCGTATTCGTCGATACAATTATCGAGTACTTCTTTTAGTAATACGTAAATGCCGTCATCGGGAGATGAGCCGTCACCCAATTTACCGATGTACATTCCCGGACGCAGCCGGATATGTTCTTTCCAATCAAGTGAGCGGATACTATCTTCGTCGTATCTTACGGTTGAGCTATCTTGAGCCATTTATATTTATAAGTTGCTGAATGAATTTATTGTAAATTTAGCGTTTTTTCCGGTCAAAATAAGTGTAAAGCCCACAACTTATTTCAGACTTATTCGTCGAAGTTTAAGGACTAATGGCAAATCTTGCGTTAATTTGCATGTTCTTTTGAGTAATTGAATTTCGTTATTGTACAATATAATCATCTGGCACTAATTTTAAAATGGGAATTCACACTAAGTTTGGCAAAAAGCTATTATTATCTGCTTTAATTTTGTCAGTTAACACTATTGCATTCACCCAAACCATTGCACCAACATCGTCACAAGGGTCGGCGGCTACTTCATCACAATCTCAGGGAAATGCTTCGAGTCAGGCGGCTGCAAGCCAAAGTGCTCCTGCAAATAATGCGGCTACTTTAAACGGATTAGGGGATACCACTGATGTAAGAAAGGTGCCTCAAGCTGTTCTGCAAGCTCAAGCGACATCTACAATAGACCGTGTTTTTGGGTACAGTTTATTTAGTAAGGTTAAACAAGATGTAACCGCTAATTCGGCCAACATAACTACGCCAAATAATTATGTTTTAGGGCCCGGGGACGAACTCGTAATTGACATCACAAACGTGGACGGTTACTCGCAGCAAATGGAAACTGTGACGGTAAATCGGGATGGAAATATCTCAATACCCAAGGCTGGTTTAATTTATGTTGGCGGAAGCTCAATTTTGCAAGCTAAACGTAAAATAGGTTCGGCATTATCAAGGTTTTATGGAGGAATATCAACTGACGGTAGAGGCGGGTCAACATCTCTCAACCTGTCTTTAGGAAAGCCTCGTAGCATTAGTGTTCAAATATTAGGAGAAGTAAACGCACCGGGAACATATTCGCTCACATCGCTTACAACGATGATGAACGCCCTATATTTAGCGGGTGGCCCGAATTTAATAGGAACTTTTAGGAAAGTAAATTTGGTACGTAATAATGAAGTGGCAGCAACTCTTGACCTTTATGACATTATGACAAAGGGTTTTTCGTCAGGAGATTTACTTTTAAAAGACCAAGATGTAATTCAGGTCGGGACTTTCGTTTCAAGAATGGCAGTTGCAGGTAACGTCAAACGCCCGGGTTTATTTGAGTTACTACCAGGTCAGCGTTTAATTGACTTAGTAAGTTATGCGGGTGGCTTTAGCCCCAATGCGTATTCAAAGCAAGTAAAGGTTTACCGCAATACAAGTAAGGAAAGAAAGATTGTAAACGTCAATAAAATTGATTTTGATGCTTTTGAAATGGCCGACGGTGATTCGTTGGTGATTGATGAAGTTTTAGCAAGATTTGAAAATTTAGTAACCATAGATGGGGCAGTTTTTCGTCCGGGTGAGTATTCACTCGATAACAATCCTACCTTGTTGGCTTTGTTAGAATCTGCCGAAGGTTTTCAGGATGACGCCTTAATTGGTCGTGTCACAATTTTACGTTCAAACGAAATGCTGGAATTTGTAAATATTTCAATAAATGTGCGTGATATAATAAATGGGTCTGCAAAAGATATTGTTCTAAGGCGTCAAGACCAAGTCATTGTTCCTTCCATATTTTCTTTAAGCGAGGCATCTGCCGTCCGAATTCGGGGAGCTGTAAATGCTCCAGAAGGGGCATTTGAGGGAGTCGTAATTCCTTACATTAAAGGTTTAACACTTAAAGATGTTATTGTTGAGGCTGGTGGATTTAAAGAGTCGGCATCTCTTAGTCGGGTAGAACTAGCACGCCGCAAAAGAAATGTAGACCCAAACTCGGCTAGTGCAGAAATTATTGATTTGTTTTATTTCGACATTGATCCATATTTAAATTTTAGTGCTGGTGGAGCAGAATTTGAACTTCAACCGTTCGACGAAATACTTGTTAGAACTTCTCCAAACTACGTTCCGCAAACATTCGCAGCTATCGAAGGCGAAGTGCTGTTTCCATCAACCTACGCTCTACGAGCAAAAGATGAAAAAATATCAGATTTGATTGTTCGTTCTGGTGGTTTATCGCCGCTTGCCTTTGTTGATGGTGCAACGCTAATCCGAAAGGTTCAGCTAAGCGAGGAAGAGATTAGAATTAGAAAAGAGACATTATTGGATATTCAGCGTGGTTCGGAAGACAATTCGTCGGTAGCTATAGAGG
>JANQUM010000134.1:0-4049 GCA_030731175.1 Spirosomataceae bacterium | reverse complement strand
TGCAACTGAAAAGGAAGCCATTGGTATAAACCTGAGAAGAATCTTGGAAAATCCGGGCTCAATTGAAGACATGGTTTTAACTGACGGTGATTTAGTCAGAATTCCGAAGAGACTCGAAACTGTTCGGGTTCAGGGCGAGGTATTGTACCCAACTTCAGTTCGGTACCAAAATGATAAAAACTTCATCGATTATATTTCGGAGTCGGGCGGTTTCAACAGCAAGGCACAAAGAAGTTTGGCCTATGTGCTTTACCCCAATGGTTCGGTAGATAGGACGAGGAAGTTTTTGTTTGTGAATATTTACCCTAAAATTTCACCAGGCTCGGAGATAATCATTCCTCGGAGAGAAGCGAATACCCAGCAGAAAATTGCTCAGACAAACTCATTGGTCACAACCATTACAGCATCAATTACGGGGTTACTTACCTTGTTTACACTGCTTCAACTTAACAATTGACCTTAATTAATTCTATTAAATGGATGCTAACCTAAAAGAACAAGAAGTTTCTACAAAGGAATTTCTTTCGCAGACGTTCAATTTTGTCCGAAGTATTGGAAAAAGTTGGAGACTGCTAATGATTGGATTATTATCGGGTGCGATAATTAGTTTTGTGCTTGATATCATTAACGAAGAAGAAACTAAGTACTTTGCCGCGGTCAGTTTTAACCTTGATATCGGTGCGGCAAATCAGGGTACTAACCCGATGTCGGGCTTTGCATCGGCGTTTGGCCTTGGGGGTATGCAACAAAACCAAAGCGGTGATTTACTAAGCGGAGCAAACTTTCCTACATTGGCAAAATCACGTATAGTTTTTGAAAAAGCATTGATGACAAATGTTGTAGTAGAAGGTGATACCATGCTAATGGCTAACTATTATAAAGATAGTAGTGGTATCATAGATACAGAATGGGCAGGAAGTTTGTTTAAAAAGCCTCGTCAAGGATTTATCGACTATCGCTTTGAGAAAAAGTCACCTGATGATTTTACGCCTGATGAGAATGAAATTATCTCCTCGCTGTGTGCACATTTATATGACAATACGAATTTTGAAGGCGTAAATAGTAGTTCACTTACGCGTCTCTCCGTTATCAGTTCTAACGATATTCTGGCCAAAACTTGGGCGGAAACTCTATTGAAAACAACCGAGGTTTTCTACAAAGAAGTTAAAACTCAAAAGACTCGAAATATTCTTGTAGAACAAGAAAGCAGACTCGATAGCCTTCGTGCTTTGATGAACGGAACTGACAGTCAATTGGCTCGCCTTTCTTTTCAAAATCCCAATATTATCAATTCCAACGCTCAAATGCGGCAGCAACAAGTAGGGAAAAATAATACTTTTTACAGTACTCAATATTATACACAGTTGGCTAATGTAGAGTCTTTAAATAGATTACTTACTGAGCAAACCCCAATTTTTACCATTATTGATCCTATTCGGTTACCACTTACGGTATATTCAGGAGGGTTGGGTCAGAGTTATAAATTGGGAAGTATTTTGGGTTTAGTACTTAGTTTGGTAATTGCGGTTGTGATGAATACTTACCGTGAAATTGTTAACGAAGAAAAATAAAATTTATGAATTCGTCTTCGAAAGAAGTATATATATCAAATGGTAAAACCACACTCGACTATTGGAGTGAAATTTGGCAAAGCCGTGAACTATTCTGGATTCTTGCCAAAAGGGATATCTTAGTTAGGTACAAACAAACCGTTTTGGGTGTAGCTTGGAGCATTATCAGGCCGCTTTTGACCGCTTTAGTCATGGTTTTTGCGTTTGGCAAAATAGCGAAACTCGATCAAGAAACGAGTATTGATTATATGCTCGTAGTAATGCCAGGAGTTATTATATGGTTATTTTTCTCGCAATCATTGTCTTTGGTGAGTAATTCCATAGTAGGCAATACCAATTTGGTTTCAAAAGTGTATTTCCCGAGGCTTATTGTGCCGCTGAGTTCACTGATGATAGGTTTGCTTGATGCGATGATCGCATTTGGTTTATTCGTGTTATTATGCTTTTGGTATCAATATATACCAGATTGGAAAGTGATATTTGTTCCTGTGTTTATGCTTTTAGCTTACCTAGGTGCCTTTGGTTTTGGATTAATTGCTGCGGTTCTTAACGTAAAGTATCGAGATGTTAGTCAGGTTATCCCCTTTTTGGTGCAGTTTGGTTATTTCGCTTCACCAATAGCTTACACAAGTGAATTGGTACAAAAAAACCTTAGTCAAACTTCAACCGGAGATTTTCTTTACCTTTTGTACACAATAAATCCGGTTGCGGGTTCCATAGATGGTTTACGATGGAGTTTATTAGGTGATTTTTCTGCATTCAATTTTCAGAGTTTTCTTTCGTTAGTTATTTTTGACCTCGTAATGCTAATTATTGCGATACGGATGTTCCGCAAGAGTGAAAACTCTTTTGTTGACTATATCTAAATATATAGTGCAAAGCGTAGCCTCTAAATGGTAACATTCATCGATTTAGTTATTGTATAGTACGGTTTACCAAATCGTATCCTAAAATTTAAATTTGTCTTATGTCTGTCATTTTAGTAAATAATATTTCAAAAAAGTATATAATCAAGCACCACAGCAAACGCCAAGGTGACGTTAAGGATGCTGTGTCTGGTTATTCTAAAACGCTTTTTGGAAATAAAACCAAGGTTGAAAATGAAGAATTTTGGGCGTTAACTGATATAAGTTTTGAAGTAGAACAAGGAGATCGCTTAGGTTTGATAGGATCTAATGGTGCCGGAAAATCTACTTTATTAAAAGTACTTAGCAGAATTACCGAACCAACATCTGGGAATATTCGGATGAAAGGAAGATTAGCGAGTCTTTTAGAGGTTGGTACAGGTTTTCACCCCGAACTCACAGGACGTGAAAATATTTTTCTCAACGGTGCAATTTTAGGCATGCGAAGAGCTGAAATTGATAAACACTTTGACGCAATTGTTGACTTTGCCGGAATCGAACGATTCCTTGACACACCCGTAAAGCGTTATTCTTCGGGAATGTACGTTCGATTGGGGTTTGCTATCGCGGCTCATTTAGAACCAGAAATACTAATTGTAGATGAAGTTTTGGCGGTAGGCGATGCCGATTTCCAGAAAAAGAGTCTGGGTAAGATGAAAGACGTTTCGAAAAGTGGCCGAACATTAATTTTTGTAAGTCATAACCTTACGGCTGTACAAGGTCTTTGTAATAAGGGAGCTTTCATGCAGCAGGGAAAACTCAAAACCTTTGGAGAGGTGGGCCACGTAATAAATGAATACGTGCAAAGTGTATCAAAGTTTAGGTTGTGCCAAAGCTGGGACACTCCAGAATCTGCCCCGGGAACAGACGATATTAGAGTAAAACGAATTGAAATAAAGCCTACGGTAGAACTAAAAACAAGTTTTATAGATGTGCGGATACCGCTTAAAATAGTATTTGAGTTTTGGAGTATGTTTGAAGAAGCAGATTTAAATATCAGCGTTTTTCTATACACGATGGCCGGAGAGTGCATTTTCAACATCGGAAGTTCACCCAAAACGATGAAAAAAGGCATTGTCAGGGGTGAAGTGGACATCCCTGGGGGTTTTCTAAACGATGGATCTTATTATATCTCAGTGATGGTTGTGAAAGATTCGGCAAATCCGCTGTTCTTTTTTGAAGACGCAATTTCGTTTGATATTCAAGATTTTCGAGAAGGAACCGCTTGGTACGGGAAGTGGCCAGGTGCAATCAGGCCGCTTTTTATACCAGTAAACACGTGGCAACAAGAATTTATGTAAACTATTGATTTATGCTTATCAACAGAACTAATAAAAGTAGTAGTAGGTACGTAGCTTTTTGCATTGCTATTTGCTATATGCTTTGTGCAAGTAGTGGGTATTCGCAGCAAATAAAAGCACCGGTCGAACAGCGAGAAATTGCAATGACTTTACTAAACCTTGAAGTAGATGATCCCAATCACGGCATACGTTGGATCAGAGAAATAAATTCGGCTGGAGCAACTGTAATAATTATGACCGTAGCGTGGGACCGGGTCTACCCTGATTCAAAT
>JANQUM010000133.1 GCA_030731175.1 Spirosomataceae bacterium | reverse complement strand
GCAAATTTACTTTTTTAATATCAAAAGCGAGTTGTCCCATCGTTTTGCGGTCAGGATAATTTCTGAAATACCTATCTTTTGTGGCTTGCCAGCCGTAAACCACGCCATTTTTTCCGATAAACATCAACGAGTCTGACTTCCAATAATCTTCCATGAAGGCTTCGATGTTGCCGTCGTTCCAATTTACATTTTGACGAGTAAGTACTTCCCGAATAGCCGTTTCCTCCACTGATTGAGCGAAAACCGGCGAACTAACTGAAATCAAAAAGAATGTATAAAGTAGTGTTTTTTTCATGAGCGAAGGCTGAATTGTTTATTTTATTCGAATCAGAAAGTTAAAAGTATCGAAGTATTTCCTAATCCAAAAGATAAAAAGTTACTATTTGACGGGCGTCAATTGTCTTTTTTCCTAAATCTTTATTCCTTTGTCTTAATTAATTAAAAACCATGAGCAAAAAACAACGCCGCGAAACAGACGGCATCATGTATTCTACCAACAAAGATTTTGTATTTGAATCCGAAAATAAAGAGGAAGCAACCGTTGGGAACGCAAAACAACAATTAAAAGTCTGGCTCGACCGAAAAGGCGGCGGAAAAGTTGTTACCCGCGTGGCGGATTTTACAGGAAATGCGTTTGATTTAGCACTATTGAAGAAGGAATTACAATCCCTTTGCGGAAGCGGCGGAGCAGCAAAAGACGGCGAAGTCTTATTACAAGGCGACCACCGTGATAAAGTAGTAGAATACCTAAAAAAAGAAGGTTATGGAGCCAAAAAAGCGGGTGGCTGAATTAGTCTTTATCAGTTCTTCGGGCAGCTTCTGCAATACTTGCCTTTCTTCTTGTACTTCTTACAGCACTTTTTCATAACGCAACATTCGTTATCAAAAGGCATCAACATCAATTCTTTCGTGACGCTGATTTTGTGATTTGTAGCTACTTCGTTCCAGTCTAATTTCATTGCTTCTATAAATTGATGAGCAAATATAGAACGTTATCTGTAATTATTCTAAATAAAAAGAATGATTTTAATCATCTTTTTATCATAAGGAGTCAAATAATAAATTGAAACGTCTCAAATCATCATTTGCGACGATGAGAGCCTACTTAAGCCCCACCTTTGCATTGTCAATAACGACACATCACTCCGGATGAGTAGTACAGCGATTGCCTCTTATCCTTCATTCACATCTCAAAAATTATGAAAAAGCTATTAGTTATTCTCTTCTCGTTCCTCATTATATCGCCGTTATCAGCTCAGAGTAGCAATAAAATGATTAAAGGCAACGGCAATGTTATTACTAAAAAAAGGACAATTGAACAGTTCTCGAAATTGTACGTAAATATGTTCGCCGACGTAAACGTAATCGTCGGCGGAATGCCCATGATCGAAATCACCGCCGATGGTAACATCGGAGACCGGATCAACGCAACGGTTGTGAACGGTTTGTTGACCCTCGAAGCAGCAGAAGGTTTTTGGTTGCAAAAAAGCCGTCCGAGAATTAACATATCCGTACCATTTTTAACCGAACTAAGAACCTACGGACAGCAAACAAGTGTTGGAAATGTTAAGGTGAAAGGCATCGACGTGCAAACATTTAAGGTAGATATGTTCTACGGAAATGTTGAATTAATAGGTAAAGTTGAGAAATTGGAAATCGCATCTTCAAACAACGGTTTTTACAGTGAACGTGGCACGCTACATACAACCCAACTCAAAGCTACGGAAGTAGATGCAAGAATACAGGGAAGCAATAGTGCCGTGGTTTTTGCCTCAGAAAAACTATCCGCCTACTTACTCCATGATGCAGTTTTGACTTATGAAGGAAACCCAACCAACGTGAAATTGAGCGGTACTGCGAAAGCAACAGCAGCGAATGAAGTAGCAGCAGTTAATCCGCCAAATCCCCGCCCCGCCCCTCGCAACAAATCTACGGAGACCTTAACTTACGTTTCGTTGAAAATCCAGAATAATTCAGCACTTCGCCGAAACTTTGTCATCAAAGGGCCAAACCCAAGTGGGAGAACTTTCAGCTACGGTTTCCCAATGAACCCGTTCGCTTTACGGGAAGAAAAAATACCCGTTGGCACCGAATTCTATTTAGAAACACTCGGTGTAAAAGGCAAAAAACTCGTTGAAATAACCGCTTCTGATGCCGGAAAAACCGTGAAACTATTCTAAGACCCATAATTTCTCATTGGGTTTTTTACTCGTCCAATTTCAATCACTTTTGAAGTTGACATGATCGGAAAATTGATTTTTCTAATCAAATGTCAGAGACTTACCGGTGAAAATTTGATAGCATATCGCCCGAAGTTCAGGAAGAAGAAAGTTATTAAATCGAACAGATTATACGTAATTTAGCAACAAAACCACCGCAAAAGCTAAGTTTAACAAAGCTTTTGCAGTGGTTAACTCACCATCAACACCGATGACTTTACGAACCACTCCTCTCCAATTCGGATATTTTTTAGCCCTTTCACTTGCCGTTTTGCTATGGCTACGTGGCAGACGTGAAGAACGCTTGTCAGACACAATGCTTGGCTGGATAATGTTTTTATTAGCCCAAGAAATACAAGATTACACCTTTGGCTTTGCGGGGATAAATTTTCTGTGGGATCAACTCAACGGTTTTCCTCGTGGTATAGCTTTGCTTTTCGGGCCAGCAGTTTACTTTTATCTGAAATCTCAGGTAAATCGTCAATTCAAATTCACCAGGAAGCACCTGATTCACCTCATTCCGTGGGCGTTTTTTTTCATCATTGGGTTATCTATTTTCGTGCAAGGCAAATACGCCGTGCAAGCATTTCAAGAATCGGTGTGGCATGATTACCAAGGCAATTTACACCTTGTGGTTATGTTTATTTCTTACATTTACTATTATTATAAATCTATCAAACTTTATCAGGCTTACCGAAAATGGGCGGTCAGTCAGTTCTCGGATATTGAAATCATCAGTTTTACCTGGTTCAGGAATTTAGTCTATTTTATGATTGCCGGATTGGTTTTCAAATTAACAATGAACGTCATTGATTACATCTACGATCTACCCTTCTATCAGGATTGGTGGTGGAACCTCGGGACGGTAGTCGTTATATTCTACGTTGGTATTTGGGGGTACTCACAACCGCAGCCCAACCAAATTAATTTTGAAACAAGCGGTGACGAAACACTTACAGAAAAATTTGAACCAAAATCATTTGAAGTAATTAAGTCAACTTCTTTCGACGATGACGAACGGTTGAAAGCAAAAATTAAGAAAACAATGGAAGAACACCGTGCCTATCTTGATGCTAACCTTACGCTCAGTGAATTAGCCAAACGTTTGAAAACAAACTCGTCAGCACTTTCAAGCGTAATCAACCAGCATTTAGGGAAAAACTTTAATGATTTTGTAAACGAATATCGGGTGGAAGCTTTCAAAGAAAACGTAGCGAAAGTAGATAATCAAAATTACACCCTTCTGGCTGTTGCCCTTGATTGCGGGTTTAACTCTAAGGCAACCTTCAACCGGGCATTTAAAAAGTTTACCGGAATCTCCCCAAGGGAATATGTAAACAAAAAACCGTCGAACTGCTAAATGCAAGCCGACGGTTCTGTGTCAAAGACAAAATTAAAACGACTAACTGTTACATTTTGTTTCATCGATGAAAAACTACGCAACTATTTTTCAAAATAAGAATTAGCAAAAGGCATACTTTTCAAATTTATGACTGAATTGTGACAGTTTTGAAAAAGAAAGGGATTGCGACGAAGAGTATTTCTACACTTTTTCTACAATAATTCATAAAACCAGGGACTGAGATGCAGTTTAACCTTTCCGAATGCAGAAAATTGGCATAAAAAAAGCCCGCTGATAATCAGCAGGCTTTAGTTGTGTACCGAGGACGGGAATCGAACCCGTACGAGTTTAAAAGCTCACAGGATTTTAAGTCCTGCGTGTCTACCAGTTCCACCACCTCGGCGGGTTAATAAACCCTTGTGAAAAAAAAAGCACCCGTTTATTGGTGCTTATCTTTCGAGCAGAAGACGGGTCTCGAACCCGCGACCTTAACCTTGGCAAGGTTACGCTCTACCAACTGAGCTACTTCTGCTTGTCTTTTTGGTATTCAAAAACGATTAAAATGATAAACCGTTCCTGATTTGTGGATGCAAAGATAGAAGGACTTTTTATATCTGTCAAAATTCTTTTGAAAAATTTCTACTAAAAATTTCAAAACGCTGATTACCAATTGATAAAAAATAGCCTCAGAAGATTATTACCTCCGTCTTAACCACCTTTTGCACATTCTCGCTACCTTTGCAAGCAAATGTTCGGGCTTCAAACTAAACTAATTTACAAGTTTTACCAAAACCGAACATCTAAAATCGAACATCCAAAAAATGAACCCCAATTTCGATAAATCACCCGACGGGCTTCTTCCCGCAATTATTCAAGATCAGTGGACGGGCAAAGTGTTGATGCTCGGCTACATGAACGCCGAAGCCTTCAAAAAAACGCAAGCCGAAGATAAAGTCACGTTTTACAGTCGTAGTAAAAAACGACTTTGGACGAAGGGCGAAACGTCAGAAAACTATTTATTGGTGAATGACATCGCACTCGATTGCGATCAAGATGCCATTTTAATAAAAGCAACTCCCCAAGGTCCGACTTGCCATACCGGAAGCGACACCTGCTGGAACGAAGAAAACGAAGATAAGGTATTATTCATCAGCCGGTTACGCACCATAATCAAAGACCGTAAAAATAATCCGTCGGAGAAGTCTTACACAACGAGCCTGTTCAATAAAGGCATCAACAAAATTGCCCAAAAAGTAGGTGAAGAAGCCGTTGAACTTGTTATCGAAGCCAAAGACGATAACAAAGACCTCTTCCTCGGCGAAGCCGCCGATCTCCTCTTTCATTATCTAATTCTCCTCGAAGCCAAAGACATTAAGCTCGATGAAGTAATTGATACGCTTTTGGAAAGGCATAAGTAAATATCAAATAATGAAATCAGCCCCTTTCGGGGGTTCGGGGGCTTATTTCACTACATTCCCCGTTTCAATCCCCTGCTCAAAATCAGCAATATTTTGATATGTCACGGTTGCTATTTCAGCTAAGGCTTCGTTCGTAAAAAAGCCTTGATGAGCCGTTATCAACACGTTCGGAAAGGTCATCAATCGACTGATAACGTCGTCCTGAATAACCACTTCGGATAAATCTTTGAAGAACAAATCGCCTTCTTGTTCGTAAACGTCAATTCCCAGATAACCCAACTTTCCTTCTTTCAACGCGTGAACGGCATCTTTTGTGTTCACCAATCCGCCCCGACTCGTGTTGATGAGCATTGCTCCCGTTTGCACTTTAGAGAACGCCGCTTCATCCATTAGGTATTTGGTGGAAGGATTTAACGGGCAGTGCAACGAAATGATAAACGATTTTTCAAGCAATTCGACCAACGAAACGAATTTCACGCCGCGTTTTTCCAGCTCTTCGTTTACCTTAATATCGTACGCCAGTACTTTACAGCCCATTCCGAGCATTATTTTGCAAAAAGCAACGCCAATTGCCCCCGTTCCGATAACGCCCACCGTTTTACCGTGAAGATTAAAACCGTTCAGTTTTTCGAGCGAAAAGTTATTCTCCCGAATACGGTTGTAGGCTTTGTGAGTCTTTCGACTGAGGGTCAAAATCAACGCTAACGCGTGTTCTGCCACTGCTTCGGGCGAATACGCCGGAACGCGATAAACTTTTAATCCGTACTTTTCAGAGGCTTCCAAATCCGCGTTATTAAAACCCGCACACCGAAGCACAATAAGTTTTACGCCAAATTCGGCAATACATTGGATTACTTCTTCGCTTAAATCATCGTTCACAAATGCACAGATTGCTTCAAAACCTTCGGCGAGTTTGGCAGTATGCGGTTCGAGGCTCGTTTCAAAAAAAGTCAATTCGTGTTCAGCGTCATTATGTTTTTCAAAAAATGTGCGGTCGTAAGATTTACTACTAAAAAAGGCTATTTTCATGGTGGATGTTGTTTTTAAGATTCAAATTTACAAAATCCATTTTGTCTGAACTGATTTTCCGTAACTTCGCAACGCAACTTCAATCAACTGCTATGCAACCCGATTTTTCTAAAATAAACCTATTCGACCTAAAAACTGACAACGAAGTTTCAGAACCAATAAGCACGTTGACAACCGCCGAAGGAATTGAACTAAAACCGCACTTCTCAAAAGCAGACATGGAGAAAATTCCGCACATTGGTTTTGCGGCAGGCATTCCGCCGTATTTGCGTGGGCCCTACGCCACGATGTACACGCAACGCCCGTGGACAATCAGACAATACGCTGGATTTTCAACCGCCGAGGAGTCAAATGCTTTTTACCGAAGAAATTTAGCGGGTGGACAAAAAGGGCTTTCCGTCGCTTTTGACCTTGCCACGCATCGCGGGTATGATTCTGATCACCCACGGGTTCGGGGCGATGTCGGAAAAGCAGGTGTTGCCATCGACACCGTGGAAGACATGAAGGTGCTTTTCGATCAAATTCCGTTGGATAAAATGTCGGTTTCGATGACCATGAACGGGGCCGTTTTGCCCATTATGGCGTTTTATATTGTTGCCGCCGAAGAGCAGGGAGTTCCCCCCGAAAAACTTACGGGAACAATTCAGAACGACATTTTGAAGGAGTTTATGGTGCGAAATACCTACATCTACCCTCCTACCCCATCCATGCGGATTGTCGGGGATATTTTTGCGTACAGCTCGGAATTTATGCCCAAATTCAACTCGATTTCCATTTCCGGTTATCACATGCACGAAGCCGGAGCACCCGCTCACATCGAGTTGGCTTATACTCTCGCCGACGGCTTGGAATACATCCGGACGGGCATTGCAGCGGGTATGGACATCGACGACTTCGCCCCTCGCCTTTCGTTCTTTTGGGGAATTGGGATGAACCATTTCATGGAAATCGCGAAGCTGCGAGCCGGGCGATTATTATGGGCGAAAATTGTAAAACAATTCGACCCGAAAAAAGAAAAATCTATGGCGTTGCGGACGCATTGTCAAACCTCAGGTTGGTCATTAACCGAGCAAGATCCGTTCAATAATGTTACCCGAACAACGATTGAAGCCTTGGCGGCGGTATTGGGCGGAACGCAATCGCTGCACACGAATTCACTCGATGAAGCCATCGCTTTACCGACAGATTTCTCGGCCCGAATTGCCCGCGAAACACAAATTTATTTACAGAAAGAAACCGAAGTCACGAAAGCCATCGACCCGTTTGGCGGCTCGTATTACGTAGAATATTTAACCGACGAATTAGTCAAGAAAGCGTGGGAGTTAATTGAGGAAGTGGAAGAAATGGGCGGCATGACGAAGGCAATTGAAGCCGGATTGCCCAAAATGAAAATCGAGGAAGCGGCGGCGAAAAAACAAGCAAGAATTGATTCGGGGAAAGATATTATTGTAGGCGTGAACAAATACCGCCTCGAAAACGAAGCTCCGATGGAAATCCTGCAAATTGACAACGAAGCCGTTCGGCTTTCGCAGATTGATTCCCTCAAAAAAATCAAGGCGGAACGCAACGAAAATAACGTTCAAGAATCACTCGAAAAAATCACCGAAGCCTGCAAAAATGCTGGCGGACAAGACTGGAATTCAAACCTATTATCACTCGCCGTGGATGCCGCTCGTCACCGAGCTACGTTGGGCGAAATTTCAGATGCAATGGAGAAAATATTCGGCAGACACAAAGCCGTTATTCGCTCCATATCAGGCGTTTACCAAGCCGAAGTTTCAGATAATGAGCATTTCAAAAAAGCGATTGAAATGGCGGATAAATTCGCCGAGCTGGACGGTCGCCGCCCGCGAATTATGGTGGCAAAAATGGGACAAGACGGTCACGACCGCGGAGCAAAAATCATCGCCACGAGTTTCGCAGATTTGGGTTTTGATGTTGACATTGGTCCGCTTTTCCAAACCCCCGAAGAGTCTGCCCTGCAAGCCGCCGAGAATGACGTACACATTGTCGGAATTTCCAGTTTAGCGGCGGGTCACAAAACGCTCGTTCCGCAGTTAATTTCCGAACTTAAAAAAATCGGACGGGAAGACATTATGGTAATCGTTGGCGGTGTGATTCCCGCTCAAGATTACCAATTCCTCTATGATGCGGGCGTAAAAGGCATTTTCGGTCCGGGAACAGTCATCGCCAAAGCGGCAATTGAAATTTT
>JANQUM010000132.1 GCA_030731175.1 Spirosomataceae bacterium | reverse complement strand
AAGAAACGACGTATAATACGGGGGTTGGCGTCGATAATATTGAATTCGACGAAACGGGAAACTTGTACATCGGTTGCCATCCGCAGTTGTTGAAATACTTGGGTCACGCAAAAGACAGTACTAAATTATCTCCGAGCGTTTTCTTAAAATTAACGTACAACGATGCTGACAAAACATTTACCCAAGAAACTCTTTACACCGATGACGGCTCAAACCTCTCTGGCGGAAGTGTTGCCGCACCTTACACAAAACCTAACGGAGAACAAGTAATTTTGGCGGGTTCAGTTTTTGAACGAAAGATTTTAGTTTTGGAATAGGATGGGTATAAATGACTCGCACTTTCTCAACACTAACTTTGTTGAACTCTTCAAACGCAAAATTCACAACACTTGAAGAAGTTCATTAAATATTTCATGGTAATTATAATCTCAATCATCGGGTTTGTTTCACTCGGTGGGTTTTTGTTCATAAAAGTTAGTCCGCAATTTGGTAGAGATGCTACCGCCGCACAAAAAGAAGCTTACGCTAAGTCAGGAAATTTCTCGGACGGGAAATTCCAAAACCTCATTGAAACCGATATGACTATGGGTTTTAGTAAAGGCATAGTGGTTTTGAAAGAGTTTCTAAAAAAAGGCAACAACAGAGAACCCAGTAAGCCGATTCCGGTTTTAAAAATGGATTCGTTAGATATCGTAAAAAGCCATCCTGCAAAATTGACTTGGTTTGGGCATTCAGCATTTCTGTTGGAAATCAACGATAAGAATATCTTAATCGACCCAATGTTTGGGGATTCTCCGTCGCCAATTCCTTCGATCGGTGCAAAACGTTACAGTAAAGAATTACCGATTGCTATCGAGAAATTACCGCAAATTGACGCCGTTATTTTCTCTCACGATCATTACGACCACCTCGATTATGAATCTGTTCAGAAATTGAAAGGCAAAGTAGCTCACTTTTACGTACCGCTTGCCGTCGGAAATCACTTGCTGGAATGGGGCGTTGCCGAAGAAAATATTACCGAATTAAATTGGTGGGACGAAGTAATTATGGACGAAATCACATTCGTTTGCACGCCTGCTCGTCACTTTTCGGGTCGGGGAATAACGAATCGTTTTTCGACGCTCTGGAGTTCGTGGATTATAAAAACTGATTCAATGAACCTATTTTTTAGCGGAGATAGCGGCTACGGGCCACATTTTAAAGAAATAGGAGAACGCTTCGGGCCGTTTGACTTCGCGATGATGGAGTGCGGACAATACAACGAAAACTGGGATAATATTCACATGATGCCCGAAGAAACCGCCCAAGCCGCCGTTGACATCAAAACTAAGCAAATGATGCCGATTCACTGGGGAGCTTTTACCCTCGCCCTGCACGAATGGACTGACCCCGTTGAACGGGTATCGCAAGCTGCCGCAAAACTAAAAATGCCGCTTGTAACTCCAAGAATTGGGCAATCAATTGATTTAACAAAAGAAGAAAAGCCAACCGATTTGTGGTGGAGGGAACTTTGAGCAGTTAGCAGTTATCAAAAAATTCGTGAAACAAGCAAATCCCCTTTCGGAGGGGTGGCAATCTGACGCAGTCGATTGACGGGGTGGGTAAAACATAGAAT
>JANQUM010000131.1 GCA_030731175.1 Spirosomataceae bacterium | reverse complement strand
ACGTTGGCAATCCACATGGAAAGAAACGCCGAAACAATCATAAAACTCAGGATAATGCGTTGCTGATTGCTGCCTAATTTTTTCAGAACAATTAGTGCGATTCGCTTATGTAATTGCTGCGATTCGATGACTTTAGCGATGAAAAAACCGCAAAGTAACATGATAACATAACTGTGTCCGTAGCTTTCGGCAACGTCATCGGTTTCTAAGACGCCGAGTAACGGAAATAATGCCATCGGGACGAAGGCGGTAGCGTAAATTGGAATAGCTTCCGAAAGCCACCAAATTGCCATAAGTAGCGTTACGCCAACGGCTCGTTTAGCTTCAACGCTCATGCCATCGGGCGTAGGCATGAAAATAAAGAGCAAACAAATAGCTATACCAGCCCAAAAGCCGATGCGTTGCGAAGTTGACATTATTGAGTTAGTTAGGTTGAATAGTGATACGAAGTAACAACTAATTCGCAATACTTTTACTCAACCTTGCTATTTTCAATCCTCACCGCATCAGTTGTGCCGCCGTAAGTATGCCACTGTGTGTAGTCAAGAGTTGATTCCTTGCAACTCAATAGACAAGTTGCAAGGATTAGAGAAAGGTGATACCACATCGTAGATTATGGTTGAACGGAACAAACATTACCAATCAACTATAAGAAACAGCCACGGGTTTTGTGGATAACCCTATTTGCTTGTTAATAATAGGGTTCGGAAAGTTAGCGTAATTGAAGTAAGATGGGCAAACCGAAAACAGTAGAAACTTACCAACAAGCCGTTGAAAACGACGAGAGCGGCAAAAGAAAAAAGTGATGAGCTTTGTATTTAGGTGCTAATCTACAAAATTCAATATATTCTTTAGGATAACTTCCTGTTGTTCTTCTCTACCGATAGTCGCTTTGTCATCATTGAACTGAAAGCCGTAATACCCAAATTGCGAATGGTTACCGCCTTTTATTTCTATGAATTTTGCCGAAGAAGGCAACTTCGACTTGTTTTTCCTTACATCTGCTGGACTCGCCACGCCATCATTAGAGCCGTATAATTTTAGAACAGGAATATCGTATTCCGACATATCGTAATCTCGTGGGTGGGATGTCCCGAGTAAAATTAACTTATCAATTAAACCAGGGTTTTCGTAAACAAATTGAGCTGCCATTTTTCCGCCTTGCGAATGTCCGGCCAAAATATACTGCTTGTTGGGATTGGAGAGCAGGTTTTCTTCTTTTATGATTTCGTACCCTTGATTTGCCATTCGGTAAGGCATCTTCATCAAAACGACTTCATAACCATTATCAGCCAATTTGCGGCACAGAGGAGCGTAGGCTTCGGTTTGAACTAATGCTCCCGGGTAGAAAATAATCACCTTACTGAATGAATTGGAAGGTGTAAACGTGATTGAGTAATCGTTTGCTGAAACAGAAATGTCTCTATCACTTTTCAGAATTTGTTCTAAAATACCTTTTGCCTGCATGGAATACACCATCCAACCAAAAAACGAAAGCCCGGCTATTACCCAAATCCTTCTTAGTATTTTTCTGATGGATGTTTTCATATTCAACTAATTAAAAGGACCACACAGGTTTTGAAGACTTACGCTAACGAAACCTGTGAGGTTTAGGAGCAATCATTTTCTCAATCCTCCTTCAATTCATCCGCCCAATTGAATCGATCACTTGGAGCGAATTTCCACGGAGCCATATTCGTTTCAAGGTTTTGAAACATCATATTCCACGACTGCGGGGCATCGCTTTCTTCCATCACTTTATAGCGGCGAAGTTGCAGGATAATATCCAACGGATTTATCATAATCGGGCAGGCTTCTACGCAGGCGTTGCAAGTAGTACAAGCCAATAATTCTTCTTCCTGAATGTAATCTCCGAGTAGCGTTTTTTCGTCTTTGAAATCGTCGCCGTTTTTGATCCAACCCTTCTGAATATCTTCGAGGCGGTCGCGGGTGTCCATCATAATTTTACGCGGCGAAAGTAATTTCCCCGTCATATTAGCGGGGCAGGAATCCGTACAGCGTCCGCATTCGGTGCAGCTGTAAGCATCCATGAGGTTTTTCCACGATAAATCTTCTACGTCTTTCGCACCAAAAGTGGCGGCTACTTCTTCGGTTTCGGGAGCATCCGCAAGGCCGAGCATGATTTTTACTTCCTGCGTTACGGCGGGCATATTATCCATTTCACCTTTCGGCTTTAGCTTAGCGAAATAGGTGTTCGGGAACGCTAACGCAATGTGCAAATGCTTGGAATACGTCACGTACAAGGCGAACGCCATGATGCCCAAAATGTGAATCCACCAAGCGGCACGTTCGTAAATAACGAGGGCGTTGGTTGAGAATCCTTCAAAAAGTGGTTGTAAAAACTGACTGAACATAAAACTGCCCGTTATTACTTCGCCGTAATGACCGATGCCGCGTTCCTGTAGAATAACATCCGTAGCGTTCATGCTCAGAAATGCCCACATCAGTACGATTTCCGTTACCAAAATGATGTTTGCATCAAGCTCTGGCCAACCGTTCATTTCACGGTGGCGTTCGGGCGAAAGGCGGGGTGTTTTTATGATATTCCTGCGGATCAAAAATACGGTAATGGCTACTATCACGCCGACCGCTAAAAACTCAAAAACGTTGATAAAAAACGAATAAGCTCCGCTGAGTGGGCTGGCAAATATCCGGTGCGTTCCGAAAATACCATCAATAATAATTTCTAATACTTCAATGTTGATAATTATAAATCCGGCATAAACGATGAAGTGCATAAATCCAACAACCGGACGTTTGAACATCTTTTTTTGTCCGAAGGCAATCAGTAGCATCGTTTTCAGACGCACGGCGGGTTGATCTGTCCGGTCTTCTGAGCGACCGAGTTTAATGGTTCGTGAAATGAGTGAAATTCGTCGGGCTATGAAGTAACCTGCCGTTCCGAGGGCGATGACGAATAAAATTTGTGCTAAAATTTCCATTTTTATGTAAAGTGTAATTGTTTCAGTTAGATAGGAGAACTGAGATGCGAGATTTGAGAAGCGTAAAACGCTCACAAACGTAATTCTCAATTCTTCGTAAAGTTATTTTTTTTGCTATTTTAAACTAAATGTTCGTGTGCTTACTTCTGCTGATAATCTTGGAGTGAGCGGTTCTCTCCGCTCTAATATCTAACTTCTCCAATCTAATCCAGTTTTACACGCTCAAAAATATTCTTAAACGTAAACGCTTCTTTGGTTTCGCCGTGTTTTGCTAAGTACGCTAATTTTTCTTTGGCTTCTTGCGGCGTTGGAATATGTTCTGCCGGAATCCACCACAAAACTACTTGAGGGCGGTCTAATTTCCCAAACCATTTATTTCCTTGTTTCATTACAGCGGCATGAGCCGTTTTGTAAACGTAATTTCTTAAACTTTCCACCGATTCCCAAACTGACATATTAATAATTATCATTTCGTTATCGAAAACATTATATGCCGTGGCGTTGCCTTCGTCACCTTGTAATCTCCACACAAAACCCTCCGCAGCGTCCGCCAAAGCGTTTATTTCGTCTAATTGAGACACAAAATCAGATAGCAATGGGCTGTCAATTGGTTCTTTCAGCGGCGAGATATTTAGTTGTGCTAAATGATATTTCATAAAACTTTCAGAAAAATGTTGTTTCAAAAAAAAGCATTGCTTTACTTTGCACTCCGTTTCGGAAATACCTCAGCGGTGATGTAGCTCAGTTGGTAGAGCAAAGGACTGAAAATCCTTGTGTCGGCGGTTCGATTCCGTCCATCACCACCGCTCGAAAGCCTCGCAATTTGCGGGGCTTTTTTCGTTTTAAGCCTTCTCTTTTTATTCTCACCAACAGACATATCTTCGAAATTTAACAGCTATTTACCGGCAATCCTAAACTTGCAATCAAATGTTATGCAAGCATACTATTATTTTCAATTAGTTGCAAAGAAAACAACTTTTTAGAATTGCTTTTTGTTGAACCTTCAAATTTAAAAACCCGTACCTTTGCGTTATGGAAAGAACAGAAATTAGTGAAATAGGCGGCGAATTTGCGTTGATAGATCGCATTGCCGCTGCTACAAATACTACATTGCCCGAGACAATCAAAGGCATCGGAGATGATGCCGCCGTGATTGACTCGGGAGAATTTTACACGGTTATAAGTACGGATATGTTGCTCGAAGGCGTACACTTTGATCTATCTTACGTGCCGTTGAAACATTTAGGCTACAAAGCCGTGGCGGTAAACGTCTCTGATATTGCCGCAATGAATGCCGTACCGAAGCAAATTACCGTCAGCATTGCCTTGAGCAATCGTATTCCGGTTGAGGCTATCGACGAATTATACGACGGAATCCGCTCGGCGTGCGAAGCGTACAGCATTGATTTAGTGGGCGGAGATACCACAAATTCAAGAAGTGGATTAGTGATTTCTGTAACGGCAATCGGAACGGTTGCCAAAGACCGGGTAACGTATCGCAGCGGAGCAAAACCTAACGACGTACTTTGCGTAACCGGCTCTTTAGGTGCGGCTTACCTCGGTTTACAGGTTTTGGAGCGGGAAAAGCAGGTATTTCTTGCCGACCCAAATATGCAGCCGCAACTTGATAAACACGAATACGTAGTTGGAAAACAACTCAAACCTGAAGCCCGAACAGATATTATTTACGACTTTATTGAAGGAGGAATTGTGCCAACTTCTATGATTGACATCTCAGACGGATTGGCTTCTGAAGTATTGCACTTGTGCAAAGCGTCAGGCGTTGGAATACGCGTTTTCGAGGAAAACGTTCCGGTTGAAAATCCGGCAATGTTAACCGCAACCGAATTTAACCTCAACCCAATTACGGTTGCGTTAAACGGCGGCGAAGACTACGAGTTGTTGATGACTATTTCACAAGAAGATTTTGAGAAGGTGAAGAATCTCTCAGAAATAACTCCGATTGGCTTCGTTACCGAAGAAAAAGGGGCTTTTCTTGTTCTAAACTCAGGACAACTTACCCCAATTAAGGCTCAGGGTTGGGAGCATTTTGACGCAGAATCAAAGTGACAACTTAAACTTATCTTTATTCGGAATGCAGCTTCCGTCTTTGATGGTGCAGGTTTGGTAGCTTAATTGCCCTTCTACGGTTGGGTTAGATTTTAGCACTTTCACTTTCTGAACGAAAATTGCCGTACCGGTGAAATAGTTTACTTTTCCTTCCCAAATTTCGTCGTACTTTTCCTTTGGTTTTATCGGGATCAAATCGCCTACGGTTTCAAAACTGCCGTTGTTAGTGAATCTTGCTTCGGTCGGCATTGGGCCTTCTACATTTAGACGAGAAGAGTACATATACCACTCTTTATCAATGGTTGCGGTAAAAATAATGTTGATAGTTTCGCCCACGGCTGGGTTTGCTTTTGAAGCCTTGAAACTCCATTTTGCGGGTTTTAAAACCTGAGCCGAAGAGGAAAAACCGATGAATAATAAGGCAATGAATAAGAAGTATTTTGTTGATTTCATTTCAAGTAGATTATATAGAAAAGACGTAAGAATAAGGATTTTTCGATGAATGTAAAGCTATCCTGCAAACTTATGAACGTTATACGGGGTTGACAAATTTCATCGTTAACAGATTGCTAACTTTTATTGTTAATTTTGCAGGATGGTCAACTGGTCTGAAAGTCAGCTGATTAACGAGTTAAAGAATTATAGAAAAGCCGAAAGCTAAAAGCCGACTGCTGAAAGCTAAGAAATATGGTAAAAATAGGAGATATAGAATTAGGGGAATTTCCGTTGATGTTGGCACCGATGGAAGACGTTAGCGATCCGCCGTTTCGTCAGGTGTGTAAAGAAAACGGAGCGGATATGATGTACACGGAATTTATTTCCTCCGAAGGATTAATCCGCAATGCGGCGAAAAGCACAATGAAACTCGACATCTTTCCGTACGAGCGTCCCGTTGGGATTCAGTTATTCGGAAGTGACGTTGAAACGATGGCAGAATGCACCCGAATTGCCACACGAGCCAATCCCGATTTGATTGATATAAACTACGGTTGTCCGGTAAAAAAAGTAGCTTGTAAAGGTGCTGGAGCGGCGTTATTGCAGGATATTCCGCTAATGGCACGTATGACCGAAGCCGTGGTAAAAGCAACGCATTTGCCCGTAACGGTGAAAACTCGTTTGGGATGGAATGAAGAAACCAAAAACATTGAAGAAGTAGCCGAACGCCTGCAAGATGTGGGTATTCAGGCATTGAGTATTCACGGTCGAACCCGTGCCCAAATGTACAAAGGCGAAGCCGACTGGCGATTAATTGCCAAGGTGAAAGAAAACCCTCGCATCAAAATTCCAATCTTCGGAAACGGCGATATTGATTCTCCGCAAAAGGCGTTGGAGTACCGCAATCGCTTTGGTGTTGACGGAATTATGATTGGTCGGGCGAGCATTGGTTATCCTTGGATTTTCAACGAAATAAAACATTACTTCGCAACGGGCGAAATGTTGCCCTTGCCCACCATGAAGCAACGCGTTGCCGCCGCCCGCAAGCACTTAGAATTTTCTTTGGAATGGAAAGGCGAGCGTCAAGGAATCCTCGAAATGCGTCGCCATTACGCCAATTATTTCCGAGGCTTACCTAACTTCAAACCGTTACGCATGATACTCGTGCAGAGCCTTGAAGTAGAAGAATTATTCGCAACCCTTGATGGCGTTCTTGCCGAATTTGACGGTTATTTCCTCGAAACAAAAGCGAAGCAAGTTGAATATGCGGGAGTGGATTGAGGTTAGGTGTAATGTCCCTTGCACGCTACGATGGTGATTTCCTCGTCCGTGACTTTATAAACGAGGCGGTGTTCTTTGGTTATTCTTCTTGACCAATAACCCTTATAATTGTATCGAAGGGCTTCGGGCTTACCAGTTCCGTGAAATGGTGTTCTACTACTTTCGTTGATTAATTCAACTATCTTTTTCCAAGTTTTAGAATTTGTACTCTGCCACTCGGTAAATTCCTTCCAGCCACTTGATTCAAATAAAATACCTCTCATTTTATTTTAGAAGCGGTATCCATAATTTGTTGCCAGTCAGGTTTTACTAATTCAGCTTCTTTATTCTCGACTGATAAAATGCGAGATTCGAGTTCTTGGGGAATCTCTGCTTGCAACTCTTTCAAATTGAAGTTCATTGCTTTAGCCATTTCCCTCAAAACGCTTATATATTGCTGGTTTACATTTTCTAATAAAATGTCCATAACTAAATTGTTTTTTACAAATTTACTAAAAAAATCTATTACCATTACGCTTGATTCTCGTGCAAAGTCTTGAAGTGGAAGAAATATTCGCAACCCTCGACGGAATTCTCGCTGAATTTGACGGCTATTTCCTCGAAACAAAAGCGAAGCAAGTTGAATATGCGGGAGTGGATTGAGGTGGGGGAATTTCGCAGAATAAAATTATAATCTCATTGATTTTTCGTTTATCTTCATGTAAAAGCTACTATCTATGACTGCGAAATCTGCTAACTACAAAGAAAGTATTTTATCTAAAATCTCTAATTTGCCCGAAGAAAAGCTCGCTTTGGTGGATGAATACTTGGAAAAAATCATTGAGCAAGAAAATGAACACGCTTCGGTCTTATCATATGCAGGAATTTTTAAAAATTTAGATAGTGAGGTTTTAGATGATTTGACTGTAGGTCTCCCTAAAAATAGAATTGCTGTGACTTGCGGTCTCCTGACCGCCGATATATAATCAATACGAGAAAAGGTTTAGTATTTTTACTTCGGTCAGAAATCGAGTGACGTACCTACAAAGTCACGAGACTTCACAAAGCGAAATTAATTTCTACACTTATTACGTGCCGTGCCGATGGCACTTGCAGGTTTTTTCTAACTACGGGTATTTACTATTAATATATCGCCCCAAAAGGGGCTTAATAGCTTCACGCCTTCACCAATTCCACAATCGTAATTTCGGGTAAAATGCCTAATCTTCCCGGATAACCTAAATAACCGTAGCCACGATTTACGTAGAGGTTTTGGTCGTTTTCAGAGTAAAGTCCCGCCCATTCTTTATAACGAAGCTGCACCGGACTCCATTTCCAATTTCCAATTTCAACGCCGTATTGCATTCCGTGCGTGTGTCCGGCAAAAGAAGCGTCAATATTCGTTTTACCTAATACCTGTTCCCGCCAGTGACTTGGGTCATGGGATAGGAGAAGTTTTACGGGCAAATCGTCCGTTCCTTGCATGGCTTTGTTCAGGTCTCCGTACTGAGCAAATCCCG
>JANQUM010000130.1 GCA_030731175.1 Spirosomataceae bacterium | reverse complement strand
AAGCATCCATGATGGTGAGGTCTTGGTAAGGCAATGCCACGTTAATAACCATTTTCGGATCGAACGATTTTATGAGTTCGACCAAATCAGGAACGAGGTCGGCGTCAATAGCGGCGGTTTGAATTTTAACGCCGTGCATTTGCTTTACTTCGGCGGCAATTTTATCGCACTTTGATTTGGTGCGGCTGGCAAGCATTATTTCGGTAAAAACCGAGGCGTTCATGGCACATTTGTGAGCAACTACGGTGCCAACACCGCCAGCTCCAATTATGAGTACTTTAGACATTTAATAGAGAATTTACGTATATGATTACAACCTAATTTCGTTTAGCAAACAAGCGAACGCAAATATATGTTCGCGATTCAGAATTTACGTTACTACCGTTCAATAAAATGATTTTTAATAATAAATAATAACCTGTAATTTCAGATTATAAATAGTGAACCTAAAACATAAAGCCATGCAAACCAAATCTTCAGAACGCCCAAATAATAATTTACAAATCGTGCTAATCGCAATTTTAAGCCTTATTGCCGTTACCGGAATTTATTTTTCAGGAATAAAATTGTGGTAAACAATTCCTGATTATTTTCGGTGAAAGCGGTTACTTTTGCACCTTAAAAGTAATTAGCTTATGTCCTACATTGATTTTAGAAGTGACACTGTCACAAAGCCAACATCGGAAATGAAAACCGCCATGTTTGACGCTCCCGTGGGCGACGACGTCTTTGGCGATGATCCGACCGTAAACGCTCTCGAAGAAAAAGCCGCCCGATTATTCGGAATGGAAGCCGCACTTTTCTGCCCGTCGGGAACGATGACAAATCAGCTCGCTATGCGAGTCCATACCAAACCCGGCGACGAAATTATTTGCGACGAACTATCGCACGTTTACCTGTACGAAGGCGGCGGGATTTCGCTCAATTCGTTCGCTTCAGTAGCTCTACTGAAAGGCGACAAAGGACGGTTAAATGCCGATTTAGTAAAAAACGCAATTAATAATCCCGAAGATATTCACCGACCAATCAGCAGTTTAGTGGTGCTTGAAAATACCATGAACAAAGGCGGCGGCTGCCTCTACGACTTTCGGGAAATAGAAAAAATAAAAACCGTTTGCACTGAAAATGACCTAAAACTTCACCTCGACGGAGCGAGACTATTTAACGCCCTCGTAGAAACGCAAGAAACCCCTCAAGATTATGGACGGGTATTTGACTCCATTTCAATCTGCCTTTCCAAAGGTTTGGGCTGCCCCGTTGGTTCGCTATTATTAGGCAATGCAGATTTCATCAAAAAAGCACGGAGGTTCAGAAAGGTGATGGGCGGCGGCTGGCGGCAAGCGGGATTTCTCGCAGCAGCCGGAATTTATGCGTTAGATAACCACGTTGAACGCTTACGAGAAGACCATAACCGAGCCAAAGAAATTAAGGAAATGCTGGAAGGGTTACCTTTTGTAGAAAAATGCTATGATGTAAGCACCAATATTGTCATTTTCCAACTTCCAGAACAAATTTTAGCCGCCGATTTTGTAAATAAAATGCACGAAAACGGCGTTGGGTGCGTTCCATTCGGGAAGCACTTGGTTCGGTTTGTAACGCATTTAGAAATCACCGACGAACATTT
>JANQUM010000129.1 GCA_030731175.1 Spirosomataceae bacterium | reverse complement strand
GGTGCTGAGTTGAACAAAATTGATTTTTTTATTGGCTTTTAGCTCTTCTAAAATGAGCCGCTGCCGTTCTTCTTTCATCATAAGCGGTGGGTAATTATGCAAAATAGTGCAAAAATTCGAATTTTCACACGACACAATTGCACATTGTTGCAATGATACAGAATTGAAGAATTAATATATAGTGCCTTTGCTATGTAATTTCAGCGTAGCACATTCACTTTCCGAGTTGCATTCCTGCGTAAATAGCTACCAAGCAGAGCAATGTATTTACCCCAATATTCAGAAAAGCGTCGCCGCTTCTGCCTTCCGAAAAAAGTCGTGCGGTATCGTAACTAAAAGTAGAAAAAGTGCTGAATCCGCCGCAGAAGCCAACGGCTATTAAGGGCTTTACAAAGCCTTCCGAAATAGCTAACTTTGACATGATATAACCCAGAAGTAAACTTGCTAATATGTTGGCTATTAGCGTTCCGATTGGAAAATTAAGCGGGATAAACTTTACACTCGCCCTGCCAATTACGTAGCGGGTCACGCTACCCAAACCGCCGCCAACGAAAACGTAAAATGCTGTCTTCATACGGAGTTTGTTACTCTTTTTTGTAGGTTATTTTGCCACCTTCGTCGTATTCACGAATCACGTAGGCTTCCATGTCATCGAAGCAATTACTGCCGTATTGCATTTCTTTTTTGCGGCGATTTCCAGTCGAATAATACTCTACCCATTTGCCCACTTTTACGCCGTTATCAAGTTGTCCTTGCACGGCTAACGTGCCGCCCTCATGAAAAATGTAGTAATCTCCAGTTTGTTTCCCGTACCAATTCGGAATTACTTCTTTAATTTTCGTACTATCAGAACCGTAGTAGGTTATTGTTGAATTGCTCAAAAACCCCTTGTTATAAGTTGATTTTGTCAGGACTTCGCCGTTACCGTCGTACGTTACCCACCTGCCGTGTTTTGTACCGAGGTAATAAAAACCTTCTTCTACAAGAGCTTCCCCGCGATACTCTTTATACGGCCCGTGCATGAGCAAATTAGCGTCCCGGTTTCGTGCCAATGCCTCAACAACCCGCTGGCGTTTTTGCTCAAACCAAAACACGCTTCTTACGTACGGGTCAGGCTCTTGGCTATTTTTCTTCGATGTATAAAGTTCTGTATAACGCATTCGACTGCCAGAACCTTTTCGTACAATGTGTTTATCAACCGCAATGCCGTCGAATTTTTTTCCGTCAAATTTATTGATTGTACCCTTTGCGAGTTCTTTCGCTTTTTTGGTCTTTCTTTTAACTTTTAATCCGATATCGGGCAACGTTTCACTCACAAATTTCTTCGCATCTTCAACACTCGAAATATCGTTATCGCCCGGCAAATTTACACGTGCACTCGGCAATGTAACATCTACCGGGGCAATGCTTTCTATTTTTTCGGCAAGTGTCATACCTTTGCGTTCCGCTTTTTTCTCCGCCTTTGTTTTTGCTTTCGGAATAACGGGCGTTTGAGCAAACGTAATCAGGCTAAAAGTTACAAGTAAAAAGTTAAAAGCAATTTTGATAATCATGGAACGGGAAAGGATAACAGGAAAAGAAGTCAAAAACATCGATAAACGGTTTTGACAATAATTCGAACTACTAATTGCTAAAAGCTTACCGCTAACAGCCAAAAGCTCTGCATTATTTAACTTAGAATTGGTCATTACTGATTTGTAGTCGTACTTTTGCACTTAGTTAATTTAACGGTAAACCTACAAAGAAATTGAAGCAAACGGATAAAATCTATATCGCCGGACATCGAGGCATGGTTGGGTCAGCAATTCACCGAAATTTAAAGAATGCGGGATTCACGAATTTCGTTTCCCGAACATCTTCCGAACTCGACTTAAGAAACCAACAAGCTGTGCTTGATTTTTTCAACGCCGAAAAGCCCGATTACGTGTTTTTGGCCGCCGCCAAAGTAGGCGGTATCATGGCAAATAACACATACCGTGCCGATTTTATCTACGAAAACATTCAAATACAAAATAACGTCATTCACTCGGCGTACCTTACGGGCGTAAAAAAGTTGATGTTTTTGGGCTCATCTTGCATTTATCCAAAATTTGCTGAACAGCCCCTATCGGAAGATTCTTTACTTACTGGTAAATTGGAAGAAACCAACGAGCCGTACGCCATTGCCAAAATTGCGGGAATTAAAATGTGCGAGGCTTACAAAGCTCAATACGGCTGTAATTTCATTTCTGTGATGCCGACGAATTTGTACGGGCCAAACGATAATTACGATTTGCAAAACTCGCACGTTTTGCCAGCCATGATCCGGAAGTTTCACGAAGCGAAAGAAAATAACGCCCCAAGTGTAGAACTTTGGGGAAGCGGAAAGCCGATGCGGGAGTTTCTGCACGCCGATGACCTCGCCGACGCTTGCGTTTATTTAATGAAAACGTACAACGATTCTTCTTTGGTAAACATCGGAACTGGCGTGGATGTAACCATAAAAGAACTTGCCGAAACGATTCAGCAAACCGTTGGTTACGAAGGAAAAATAAATTGGAACGCTGATAAGCCAGACGGCACACCTCGTAAATTAATGAATGTCAATAAGTTACACTCACTGGGCTGGAAACACAGCATTGATTTGAAGCAAGGTATTGAACAAGTTTACGGCGAATACAAAAACAAAGTGAACGTTCGCGTGCACTGAAAATATATGAAAAGACATATCGCCATTCTTGGCTCAACGGGTTCTATCGGAACGCAGGCTCTCGAGGTTATCGCCGCAAATTCGGATATTTTTGAAGTTGAGGTTTTAACCGCTCAAAACAACGCTGATTTGCTCATTGAGCAAGCCGCCCGTTTCAAACCAAATACCGTAGTAATTACCAACGAATCGCTTTACGACAAAGTATTTTCGGCACTTGATCCGCTCGGAATCAAAGTTTATTCAGGAGAAAAAGCCCTTTCGGGCGTGGTGGAAGGCGAAAGCATTCACATGGTTTTGACGGCATTGGTGGGTTACGTGGGTTTACTGCCAACCATTCGGGCAATAAAAGCGGGCAAGCACATTGCTTTGGCAAACAAAGAAACGCTTGTAGTTGCCGGAGAAATCATTACCGAACTTGCTCGCGAACATAAAGTTGATATTCTCCCCGTTGACTCAGAGCACTCGGCAATTTTCCAGTGCTTGGTCGGTGAATTTCACAACCCCATAGAGAAAATTATTCTAACTGCTTCGGGTGGTCCTTTTCGTGGAAAAGACAGAAAGTTTCTCGAAACCGTTACCAAAGAGCAGGCTCTCAAACACCCAAATTGGGAAATGGGAGCGAAAATCACAATTGATTCGGCATCGCTGATGAACAAAGGGCTGGAAGTGATCGAAGCCAAGTGGTTATTTGATTTAACGGCTGAACAAATTGAGGTAATCGTGCATCCGCAAAGTATTATCCACTCTATTGTACAGTTTGAAGACGGCAGCATGAAAGCCCAAATGGGCTTGCCAGATATGCGTCTGCCAATTCAGTTTGCGTTAGGTTTCCCGAACCGTTTAAAATCAGATTTTGAGCGTTTTGATTTCTTGAAATACCCGTCGCTTACTTTTGAACAACCCGACGCCAAGACATTCCGCAACTTAGGTTTTGCCTTTGATGCTCTGGCAAAAGGAGGAAATATGGCGTGTATTGTAAACGCCGCCAACGAAATTGCCGTTGCTGCTTTCCTGAAAGATGAAGTTAGTTTCTTAGGAATGTCAGACGTAATTGAACGTTGCATGAGTGATGTTGCGTTTGTAGAAAAGCCAACGCTCGACGACTATATTTCTACGGACGAAGCTACAAGAGTAAAAGCCAAGGAAATTATTGGTTAAGCGTCAATTTTAATATTACAGATTAGAGAAACTCGTTCTCAAATCTCTCCCGATAGCTATCGGGATCAATCCACACAAAATCATGAGAAGACCATTCGACGTAATTTACGAAGACAACCACCTGATAATTGTCAATAAAAAATCGGGAGTTTTGGTGCAGGGGGATAAAACCGGCGATAAAAATTTGGCGGAATACGTCAAGGATTATATCAAAGAAAAATACGATAAACCGGGTGATGTTTTCCTCGGAACAGTGCATAGGTTAGACCGCCCGGTAAGCGGATTAATCATTTTTGCTCGAACTTCAAAAGCGTTAGAACGCATGAATGAGTTGTTCAAAAAGCGTAAGATTCAGAAAACGTATTGGGCAATTACTCGTAATAAGCCAGCCGAAAAGAACGGTAGATTAACGCATTGGCTCGTAAAAAATAGCGTAACCAATAAAGTAACCGCCTACAATAAAGAAGTACCCGATTCAAAAAAAGCGGAACTAACCTACCGCTACATCGGCAGAATAAACGATTACCATTTGATTGAAGTTTCGCCCATTACGGGGCGTTCACACCAAATACGGGTGCAATTGGCCGCGATGGGCTGCCCAATAAGAGGAGATATAAAATATGGCTATCCGAAAGGAAACGCCGACGGCTCTATTTGTTTGCATTCGCGGCGGGTGTATTTCATGCACCCCACAAAGAAAGAGCCGCTTTTGTGTAAAGCGGCTCTGCCTGAACAACCCTTCTGGGAAGAGTTTTTAAGTTTAGAAACGGAGGAAATCAAAACTGAAAACCTCGATTTCTTACATTGATTCGATTATTTTTTCTTCAAAAATATCAGCGTTTGCTTGTTCAAAAACTTTTTTGATGCCTTCCATGGCACCCGTGAGCATGCTGATTGGCAAAAGTAGCGGCAAGAATACCACCCACTGCATTACCATGAGTAAATTGACGTTTTTTTTCTTCATAATGGTTAGATGTTTGGTTGTAGTTGAATCTCTTCGTAATTAGTTATACAAAGAGCATGCCAACTATTTGTAAAGTAAAATTAATTACTTGAATAATACAACTTACAAACGCCTAAAACCGCAATATTGTTGCAGCATTTTGAAAATTCTTAGGAAACGTGCCAACGCACAAACGCCTCCATAGCTTCATATTCAGCAAGTCCGAGTTGGTCGTAGAGTTTTGCTGTACCGTGGTTTCGCTCTTCGGCACGTTGCCAAAATTCACGGGAATCGCTGCCCTGAAAAACTACGCCATCTTTCTGAGATTGGTGCTTGAATATTCCTAAACGCTTCTGAATTACCTGCTCTGGGCTCATCGGAACCGCCATTTCAATTTCGTGAATATCCCATTCCGCCCAAGCACCACGGTAAAGCCAAATCCAGCAATCTTTCATAAATGGTTTGTCTTGTAAACGTCTTACGGCTTCAAAAATAGCGTCAAGGCAGACTTTGTGCGTTCCGTGTGGGTCGGCAAGATCTCCGGCGGCGTATATTTGGTGCGGCTTAACTTTCTCAATAACATCCATAACCACCTGAATATCCGCTTCACTCAAATCATCCTTGCTAATGGTTCCTGTTTCGTAAAACGGCATGTGCATAAAGTGAGCATTTTCAATCGGGATTCCCACGAAGCGGCAGGTTGCCTTCGCTTCTCCCCTTCTTACAATGCCTTTCACTTGCCGTACTTCAGGAATATCAATATCACTTGATTTCTTGTTTTTCAGGAAATCCTTCGCCTCGTTAAAAATGGCGACAGCTTCTTTACTATCGATGCCAAAATGATTATTATAATCCACCACAAAATCAATGAATCGCAAAGCTTCGTCATCAGCAACCGCAATATTTCCCGAAGTTTGATACCCCACGTGTACTTCATGACCTTGATCTACGAGACGTTGGAAAGTGCCACCCATTGAGATAATATCATCATCTGGGTGCGGACTAAAAATCAAACAACGCTTCTTAGCGGGATCTTTTCTTTCCGGACGGTACGTGTCATCAGCATTTGGCTTTCCGCCCGGCCAGCCCGAAATAGTATGCTGTAATTCGTTAAATATATCAATGTTTATATCGTACGCTTTTCCGTGCAACGCCAAAAGATCGCTCAAACCGTTGTCGTTGTAATCTTCGTTGGTAAGTTTTAGAATTGGTTTTCCGATTGAAAGCGACAAGCTCGTGACTGCTTTTTTGGTCATTCGGGCATCCCAGGTTACGTCTTCCACCAACCACGGCGTTTTCATCCGTTTTAACTCAGAAGCGGCGGCCTCGTCCACCACAAAAAGTTTGTTTGCGTGCGTTTGCAGGTACGTGGAAGGGTTTTTCTCAGTTACTGTTCCTTCTACGGCTTCCGCCACGGCAAGGGCCTTTCTTTCTCCCCAAGCGAGTAGCACAACTCGTTTTGCACTTAGTATTTTAGAAATTCCAAGCGTAATTGCTTTTTTAGGAACGCGGGTTATTTCACCGCCAAAATCACTCGTTGCCGCCGCTCTTGTAGAGTGGTCAAGCATCATCAAACGGGTGCGGGAGGAAGCTAATGAACCCGGCTCATTAAAGCCGATATGTCCGTTGCCTCCAATTCCCAAAAGCTGAAAATCTAGTCCGCCGAGTTGCTCAATTTTGCGTTCGTATTGCTCGCAATATTCAAAAACTTGCTCTTGCGGTAGCGTTCCGTCTGGTACGTAATAGTTCTCCGCCGGAATATCGACGTGGTCAAACAATTGCTCACGCATAAACCGCCAGTAGCTCTGCACAGCGTCTGGCTCCATAGGGTAGTATTCATCGAGATTAAACGTTACTACGTTCTTAAAACTTAGCCCTTCTTCTTTATGTAATCGTATAAGCTCGGCGTAAACAGATTTAGGCGAAGACCCCGTAGCAAGACCCAAAACGCAAGGTAATTGTTCTTTCTGCTTCCTGATGATGAGGTCAGCTATTTCACGGGCCACCGCCTGCGATGCCGTTTTGGAGTTTTGATAAATACGGGTCGGTATTTTTTCGTAGGCAATAGGTTCTCTGATGATTTGTTGCATTGTTTGAGTAGGTTGTGAATGGTTATACGAAAGTACTAATTAATTCTACAATTTTCCTTAATCCAAAATTACTTTTTAAAATAATTTAATAAGTAACGCGTTGTATCGTTCTTTCATAAAAATAAGTCACCATTCATCATCTGTAAACAGACTTTTGTCCTCTTTTTATGATTTTAAAAACTTTAGTCAAAAAGTCAGCGTTTGTCAGATAGCACTTTTCATAGATAGCCACCCGAAATGAATCTACTAATACGAATTTTATTATTGTCAACGCTCACCTCCTCGGCATTTGCCCAAGAAAGGTTCACGCTCAGCGGCGTTGTGAAAGATGCCGCAAACGGCGAAGACCTCATAGGAGCAACAATTTATATCAGCGATTTAAAAACGGGTACGCAGACAAACGTTTACGGGTTTTACTCAATAACCGTTGCCGCCGGAACGTACGATGTAATTTACCGCTACATTGGTTTTGAAGACACCAAAAAACGCATCGAACTCACTGAAAATCAACTTATTAATATCGAACTAAAGGAGTCTGGCACATTACTTCAGGAAGTGGTTGTTTCGTCAAAAAGAGAAGACGACAACATAAAAAGTCTCGAGATGTCGGTGAATAAAGTGGAGATGAAAACCATCCGCAAAATGCCCGCTTTTTTGGGAGAAGTAGATGTTATTCGCAGCATTCAGTTTTTGCCGGGCGTTAGTTCGGTGGGTGAAGGTGCTTCTGGCTTCAACGTGCGGGGTGGTGGCATTGACCAAAACCTTATTTTATTAGACGAAGCCCCGGTCTATAACTCCTCCCATTTATTTGGATTTTTCTCAGTTTTTAATCCCGATGCCGTTAAAGACGTGAAGTTGATAAAAGGCGGAATTCCGGCACAATACGGCGGGCGTATTTCGTCGATTTTAGATGTCAGAATGAAAGAAGGAAACTCCAAAAAAGGCGAATTTACGGGTGGAATCGGCACGATTTTTTCCCGCTTTGCTTACGAAGCTCCTATTGTAAAAGACAAGGGGTCTTTCATCGTCGCGTTGCGGCGGTCCTATATTGATGTGCTCGCCAAGCCGTTTCTGAAAAATCCGGCGTTGAAAGATTCGCAGTTTTATTTTTACGATTTTACCGCCAAAGCAAATTATAAAATCAACGATAAAAACACCGTTTACCTCAGTGGTTATTTCGGACGTGATGTATTTGGTGCGGACTTCGGTTTCAATTGGGGAAACGCCACAACTTCTTTTCGCTGGAACCACGTTTTCAACGAAAAACTATTCCTGAATACCACCGTTTTCTACAGCAATTACGATTATTCGCTCGATTCTGATACCCAAAACACCGACGACCAAGATTCTTTTGAATGGAAATCTAATATCATTAATTACAGCATTAAGCCGGATTTTAATTACTACCTAAACGA
>JANQUM010000128.1:2357-8336 GCA_030731175.1 Spirosomataceae bacterium | reverse complement strand
CTGAAAGAATTTGTATCAATAAACGAAGCTATTTTTGAAAATACCAAATCACAAAATTTGCAAACGGAATCGCTGATTACCATTCAGACAAACGAAACCTTTGAGCAGTTTATCAAAACGGTATTGCCGTATTTTGAAAGTCGAAATTCGCTTTATCTCAATCAATTTTTGAGATTAAAATATCAGGAGCTGTTGCTGCATTTGATTTCTTTCGATAAAAAGAACGAATTGAAAAGTTTGTTGAAATTAATTAATGAGGGTCAGAAAGCAGATTTGCATTATTTGATGAATAATTACTATCTGAAACCCCTGACTTTAAAAGAGTTAGCCCGATTGTCGGGAAGGAGCTTGTCGTCTTTTAAAAGGGCTTTTCAAGAAGAATTTAATACCTCTCCAGCGGCGTGGATAAAAGCTAAACGGTTAGAACACGCTGTTTTTCTATTGAAAAATACGGAGAAGAATATTTCACAGATAAGCGTAGAAATTGGCTACGAAAGCGTTTCGCACTTTATTAAGGCGTTTAAAGAGAAATTTGGCGTCACGCCGAAGCAAGCAGCCCCCTAAATCGTATCGGCGAATCGCCCCAAAGAGACTTCTTAAACTTTATAAAAAATGGATGAGAAAGCCGCTTCGTTATTAAGGTGTTGTAGGTAAGAACTGAAAAACTTACTAACAAAATAACTCAAGAACTCAACAACCTCACAACCTTCTCCAAACCAATTTTATCAGCTTCCGAGAAATCATTCAGTTTATCACTATCCACGTCTAAAACGGCAATAATATCACCTGGTTCATTAAAAACCGGAACTACGATTTCAGATTTTGAAGCGGAGGAACAAGCAATATGTCCGGGAAATTCATCCACGTTTGGAACGATGATGGTTTGGGCATCGGTGTAACATTTTCCGCAAACGCCTTTATGAAACGGGATGCGGGTGCAAGCAATTGGCCCTTGAAATGGCCCAAGAACGAGTTGGTTATCTTTTACAAAATAAAAACCAACCCAAAAGAAGCCAAATGCCTCTCGAAGTGCGGCGGCGATGTTGGCGGTATTCGCCACAAAATCTTCTTCTCCGAATAAAAGTGCCTCAATTTGAGGGAATAGTGACTCGTAAATTTCTTCACGATTTTGCGTTTGGGGAAGTATAAGAGTTTCAGCCATTTTTTTAGATTCGAGAAGTTAGATTTGAGAAAGTCTATATTAAGAGTTTGATAAGTCTTTAATCTTTCGTCCTTATTTCTTACCTCTGTTAAAATCAAACCGTTTCCAGCTTCGTTTTCTTACGCAACATATCAATTGCTGCTTCCTCAATCCCTTGCGGGTCGAAGCCGCATTCGTGTTGCAATTCGAGTTGAGTTCCGTGTTCTACCAAACGGTCGGGGATACCCAAACGTTTTACCTTTGCGGTATAATCGTTGTCAATCATAAATTCCAAAACGGCACTTCCCATTCCACCCTGAATACAACCGTCTTCCACGGTAATTACAGAATCAAACTTCTGGAAAATCTCGTGAAGCATCGCTTCGTCAAGCGGTTTTACGAAACGAATATCGTAATGAGCGGCATCAATGCCTTTTTCAGCTAAGGATTCACATACTTCAGTTGCGTAATTACCAACGTGCCCGAGAGTTAGAATAGCAATATCTTCGCCGTCTTTTAGCTTTCTTCCCTTACCAATTTCTATTTTTTCGAGCGGCGTTCTCCACTCCGGCATCACGCCTTCACCCCGCGGATAACGGATGGTAAATGCTTGCTTTAAAGCTTGTGTTTCGTCTAATTGAGCGGTAAACATCAAGTTTCGCAACTCTTGCTCGTTCATCGGTGCCGAAACAATCATGTTCGGAATGCACCGCATATAAGCCACGTCATAAGCTCCGTGGTGCGTAAAGCCGTCAGCACCAGCAAACCCGGCACGATCAAGGCAGAAAATAACGGGCAAATCCTGCATACAAACATCGTGGATTACTTGGTCGTAAGCCCGTTGCATGAATGTGGAGTAAATATTGCAGTAAACTACTTGTCCTTGTGTTGCCATTCCCGCAGAAAATGTAACGGCGTGTTGTTCGGCAATTCCGACGTCAAAAGCCCGTTTTGGCATTGCCTCCATCATAATATTCATTGATGAACCCGACGGCATTGCGGGCGTAACGCCCACAATTTTTGCGTTCTTTTCGGCTAATTCAACAATCGTATGTCCGAAAACGTCTTGATATTTAGGAGGTTGTGGTTTGAGTACTTTCTTCTTTTTTATCTCGCCCGTCACTTTATCAAAAAGGCCGGGAGCGTGCCATTTGGTTTGGTCTTTTTCGGCGGGAGCGTAGCCTTTGCCTTTTTTGGTAAGGCAGTGTAATATTTTTGGCCCAGGAATATCTTTCAAATCTTTCAATACTTCCACCAAGTGGTCTATATCGTGACCATCAATAGGGCCAAAATACCTAAGGTTAAGAGCTTCAAAGAAATTGCTTTCGTGAAGCAACGTGCCTTTTAACCCGTTTTCGATTTTTTGAACAATTTCTCTGGCACTTTTGCCGAACGTACTCATTTTTCCGAGTAAATTCCAGACATCGTCTTTTACTTTATTATAAGTTTTAGAAGTTGTAATATCGGTCAAATATTCTCGCAACGCTCCTACGTTTTGATCAATCGACATGCAATTATCGTTGAGGATAATCAGCAAATTGGCATCTTTTAATGATCCAGCGTGGTTCATGCCTTCAAAGGCGAGCCCGCCCGTCATGGCTCCGTCTCCAATTACGGCAATGTGTTGTTGATTTTTATCTCCGTTCAAAACGGCACCCGCTGCCATTCCTAACGCTGCTGAAATTGAGGTAGACGAGTGTCCAACGCCGAAGGTATCGTATTTGCTTTCTTTGCGTTTCGGAAAACCTGAAATACCTCCGTAAACGCGGTTGGTATCGAATTTATCTCGCCTTCCGGTCAGCATTTTATGACCGTAGGCTTGGTGGCCTACATCCCAAACCAATTGGTCGTCTGGTGTATTGAAAACGTAGTGTAACGCCACGGTAAGCTCAACCACGCCGAGACCCGCACCAAAATGACCGCCGTAAATAGAAACGGTATCGATAATAAATTGACGAAGTTCGTCTGCTACTTGCGGAAGTTGATCTGCGGAGAGTTTTCTTAAATCTTCGGGGTAGTTGATGTCTTTGAGGAGATCGCCGGGAGTTGTGAGCATACTTAATTTGCTGACTTATGGTTGGTTAAGATAACACCCTACCTACCAAAATGTTTGATTTCAAGTTGTAAATTAACGGCTAAAATTCTCAAAAAAGGAATCCTGAATTGTATTTCTCAACAAACGGCTATATTTCAGTCTTTTTGCTGACTAGCACGGTACAAAATCTCCTTCTCTTCTTTTGAAAGGCTTTCGTAACCAGATTTACCAATTTTGTCCAATATAGCATCAACTTCCGATTGTCCGGGAAAGTAATCTCCAGAAACAGCCGTTTTAGTTGCCGTTGAAACATATACGGGAGACTTCGTGTAGCTTTTGGTTGGTGTCTTAAACGTTTTCTTTCCGCCCAGACTTTTCCACCAATTGTAAATGCCTTCAATTGGGCTTCCTAAATCTAAGCCCGAACGCAGTAATTTAATGTAACCAAATCCCACGAATGCACCCGCAGCGTGCGAAATACCGCTGCTTGGGTTCAGAAACGAAAGCAACAAAAATGCCCAGGCAACGTACTTTATTTTGACTAAAAACAACCGAAAAAAGAAGAATTCGTAGTCGGGAACGAGCGTGATTGTTGCGAAAAGTACCGCAAAAACCGCCGCCGAAGCACCGCCAATAGAGGCACTAATATTATTTATTCCGAAAGATTCTGGAGCGAGGGCTAATAAGTTGTGAACGAAGATGTAAATCAAGCCGCCCAATATACCGCCTAAAAGGTAAATGTTTACCAGTTTTTGACCACCGATAAAGTCTTGTAATAACATTCCGAACCAGTAGAGCGTAATCATATTAAAAAGAATATGAAAAAAGCCGTCGTGGTGGAAAGAATAGGTGAGGAGCGTCCAGGGTTGAAAAATGAACTCTTTCAGCGGTGCATTTAGCACAAACTGCCGCTGAATAAACTGGTTTATTGATTGCGTTGCGTCAGAAAATGATAGGAAAAAGCCCAATACCATTAACCCGACAAACACAAATAGGTTTACCAGTATAATCTTTGTTATTGCATTATCTTTTTTTTCGAATGCTCCCTTAATGTCTTCAATGATACTCGCCATAGCTATAAAAATGATTTATTGCTTATATAACGCCAAACGTAGCAAGATGGTTGGAAAGAAGTTTCTTAGCCCCGCTCGTCAAAGCGGAAAAATTTGATTAGAACAAACCCAACTATTAGCCCACCAACGTGAGCAAAGTGAGCCACTCCAGATTCTACACCAGACCTTCCTGCGTAAATTTCATACAAACCGTACATGATTACAAAGTACTTTGCTTTGATTGGAAACGGAAAGAACAAAAGCATTAACTCTGTTTCGGCAAAAAGTACGCCAAATGCTGCCAATAGTCCAAATATTGCTCCTGACGCACCTACCATCGGAACATCAATATTGGTCACTTGAAAAAGGTACTGAATATCTACCGAGCCGTCCATTTCGTAAGCCGCTTGCATGATCTTAGCGGCGTCAAAAGTATTTAAGCCTGAGTAAAAAAGTGCCGCTCCGACGCCCGTTATCAAATAATAAGATAAAAACTTCTTTGAACCCATGTACGATTCTAACGCAGGACCAAAAATTATCAAACCGAACATATTACTGAAAATATGTCCCAAACCTCCGTGCAGAAACATATAAGTAAATGGCTGCCAAAACCTAAAGTAGGGGTTCATGGCGTAGCCGTCTGGGCCAAGCGGCAGCACCGGATTGAAGAAAGAGAATATTCCCGTCGGAAAAATCTGGGATATAAAAAATACGCCAACGTTGATAATCAACAAATTGCGTACCATCGGGGTAAGATTGAACATACTCAGGTATTGTGTTGTATTGAAGTTTCTTAACGAAAACTATCGGTTAATTAGTTCTGCCAGACGCTCTACCGAAAGGATATTCATTGTCCGTTCGCCGCCCGGAGTATAGCCGGGGCGGCTGGTTTCAAATAATTGATGAATCAACAGCTTGATTTCAACTTTTGATAAAACCCCGACATATTTGGAAGAAGAACGCTTAGCAAACGCCCGGGCAATGCTGTCTTTTTTGCTTAGCTCTACGTTTGTCTGAATTTCGGCGTATTCTTGCAGTAAACCTTCAAAAATTTCTACTTCGTTTTCTTCGTGAACTTCGGGCGGAATACCATTGATTTTCACCGTTGTTCCGCCAAATGGTTCGACCGAAAAGCCTAAACCGACAATATCTTCTTTCACTTCATCCCAAAGGGTGTACAAAGCGGGAGACAACTCCACCGTTTTCGGAAAAAGCAATTGCTGCGAAAAGCCATTTTTCGTAGAAATACTTGAAGCATATTTGTCAAAAAGGATGCGTTCGTAAGCTGCTCGCTGGTCAATGAGCATCATGCCGTGTTTGGCTTGAGCAACAATGTAGCGGTTCTTTATCTGAATCGCACTAATTTCGTCGGCTTCTGTAAAGTGCTTCGTTTCTTCTGATAAATCGTTGGCTTTACTTTCCATCGTAACAGGTCCGGCAGAAGAAGTTCGGCTTGGGTTGTTGGAAAGTTCATCAAGACCTTCAAATAGCTTTTGCCAGTTTCCGGCGTTCGAGCGTTCCAAAGAATTGGGTTTTTCCCGCTCAAAAGACGCAATAGATTCTCCGCTACTTCTAACCGCTGCTGCATGATTATTTTGACGTTGCGACGGCGAAGTTAAATTCCCGAAATTAATATCGGACTCAAAATCAATTGATGGCGTAAGGTTATAAACGCCAATTGCCTGCCTCACCGCCGAGCGGATAATGGCGTAAACGGCACGTTCGTCGTCAAATTTTATTTCTGTTTTTGT
>JANQUM010000128.1:0-2257 GCA_030731175.1 Spirosomataceae bacterium | reverse complement strand
ACGCGGTGAAACTCATCAATGATGTGCTTCATTTCCACCGAGTTTGATTTCAGGAAATTCCGCCGAGCGGGAACGTTGAAAAACAGGTTTTTAATCTGAAGGTTTGTGCCTTTGGGTGTTGCAATGGGTTCCTGAACCTTAAAATCACTTCCTTCAATGCGGATGAGCGTTCCGAGTTCGTCAATTAACCGCTGGGTTCTAAGTTCTACCTGAGCTACGGCGGCGATAGAAGCCAACGCTTCGCCTCGAAAGCCCATCGTTCTGATTCCGAAAAGGTCTTCTGATGTCCTAATTTTTGAAGTAGCGTGCCGCTCAAAAGACATCCGGGCATCCGTGCCAGACATTCCTATTCCGTCGTCAATTACTTGAATCAGGGCTTTCCCGGCATCTTTAATTACGAGTTGGATGTTTTTCGCCTTCGCATCCACCGAATTTTCCAACAACTCTTTTACCACCGATGCGGGGCGTTGCACTACTTCGCCAGCCGCAATTTGGTTGGCGATAGAGTCTGAAAGTAAGTGGATTATATCTTGCATTGGCTCGTAAAAGCCTTACTTGCTATAAATAAGGCAGCGAAAAAAATAATCCACAAAATTCACTTTTTTTGCGGTCTTTTCCCATTATTTCTTAAATGAATTTTTTGCGGCTCTTATCGGTTGTTAAAAGTATATTTAACCATACCAAAACCACTTTTTGAATGAAAAAATCCTGGAAAGTAATTATCTCCGTTGTAGTAATTTTACTAATTGCGGCCGCCGCCTTTTTTGCTTACACAAGCACGCTAAGCCCCGAAGCGAAGTTGTCTTTTGAAAACAACGGCGTGAAAGTTGACGTAACGTATTGTCAACCGTCAAAGAAAGGGCGTGATATTTTTGGAACAGTTGTTCCTTACGGAAAAGTATGGCGAACGGGTGCAAACGCCGCAACCATTGTTTCGTTTAGTAAAGACGTAACCGTAGGCGGAAGTGCCGTTCCTGCCGGAGAATATACGCTCTGGACAATCCCGAACGAAGGAAATTGGACAATTATTCTGAACAAAGAAACCGGGCAATGGGGAACAAATTACGACGAAGCCGAAGATTTAATGCAAGTTAATGTTCCTGCGGAAACTGCAGGTGAAACCGTGGAGAAATTCACGATTAAACTAATAAGAGCCGAGGGCGGTATTGACATGAATTTAATGTGGGACGAGACGAAAGTTACTGTTCCGATTCGGTAAAATTTTAGGTTCACAATCCCTGAGCAGAGTTTGCGGCTACTGCTAAGGCTTTTAATTCTTGGCGAGGTTTTGCTATCAAAAAGCCGTTAGAGGTCACAGGCCCTGACGGCTTTTTGATTTTAGTTCTGGCTAAATTTTGATAGATTAAAGCGTCGAAACCGTACTTTTGCAGGGCAAAGTGATAGATTCGCCTTTACAGAATTTCAACGAAATAGAAGCTAAATAATGTTTCATGAAAATCGATTTGGGTGGGTAAAAGTCTCTACAAGTTGCAGAATATCTTACTCACTGAAATAAGTTGCTCTGCGTTTTGTGTACTCTAAGGCACTTGGCAAGCCTTTTGCACCATCAACTATTATTATATGCAAGTAAATTTTACGAATATCGATTACCTAACCGTTATTTTATTGCCGCTAAAGTAGGCAACTTGGGCTTTCAATTAATCTGATTGCTTTTGGTTAACGTCAAGTTAAGCTACTAGCAATTAATTGGAAACGGCAGAATTTGCCTTATTTTTACTCAACAAAACAAACGCAACTAAAAAAATGAAGAAGATAACCACCTTATTATTTACGGTATTACTCTCAACGGCAGCAATGTCTCAAACTGCTGAGGAGGTATTAAATAAATTTTATGCTGCCACGGGCGGAAAAACCGCTTGGGATAGCGTTGACACCTACACGCTTACTCGCTCGTTTGTGGCAAATGCCCCGACGGATTACGAGATGGAGGTGAACGTTTCTACCGCAAATGGTGAAATGTCTCGCCGGAAATCAATCATGAAAAGAGATTTCTTTTACGTTGTTGACGGAAACGATGGATGGCTGAAAATACCGATGGGAAGCATGGATAAGAACGTTAGATATACCGTTAAAGACTTGAGTAGCGAAGAAAAAGCAAACATGCAACGAGAAATAAAAGACGGTGTATTGCCGCTGATAGATTCTGATAAAAAAGGTTTCAAATCTACGTTTGAGGGATACAAAAACTATCAGGGCAAAATGCTCGCAAAAGTTACATTGACACGTGGTGATGACT
>JANQUM010000127.1 GCA_030731175.1 Spirosomataceae bacterium | reverse complement strand
TAAAGTCATGCAAAATCAAAGAGGCTGACTCAAATCATTATTGAGACAGCCTCTTCTTTTGATATCTCTTTTGGAAAAAAGAGTCAAGCCTACACTTTAAAACTTCGGTGAGCGTCAAGTTTTATAAAAATAAAGAGCAGAATTGTAAACGACCAAAGCGACGACCCACCATAACTTATCAATGGCAGTGGAATACCAATAACGGGCATCAAACCGATGGTCATCCCGATATTTACCATAAGGTGAAAAAACAAATAACCCGCTACGCAGTAACCATAAATTCGGGCGAAGGAATTTCTGCCCTGTTTTTCGGCGAGGTTTATTAGGCGGGTAATTAAAACCAAGAATAAAACAATCACAGCTACACTTCCCACGAAACCCCACTCCTCTCCCACGGTGCAGAAAATGAAGTCAGTTTCTTGCTCAGGTACGTAGTCAAACTTCGTTTGCGTTCCTTGCAAATAGCCCTTCCCGATAAATCCGCCCGAACTAATCGCAATCCGTGATTGGTTTACGTTCCAGCCCACACCCATTGGGTCAACGTTCGGGTTTACCAAAACCGTAATTCGCTTTTGCTGGTGCGGTTTCAGCACGTCATTCAGAAGAAAATCAACGCCAAATATAAATGTGGACGCCAACATAAATATGGCGGCAATTCGAATAATATTGCCGCGGGTTTGTTCCCTTTTTTTCAATATAAATTGAAAGAAAATCACGCAGAGCAAAGCTATCCCACCGATAATCCACCAAGTAGGAAAAACGAGGGCAAGCACAAAGAGAATAATAAAAGTGATACCAAGAGCGGGATAAACACCCGGTAAACCTTCCCGATAAAGCGGAATTATGAGGGCCGCAAACGTTAGTGCTGAACCCGTTTCGTTTTGCAGGATGATGATGATCGGCGGAACAATGATTATCAGTATTGCTTTTACCGCATCGCTAAATTTAGTGATATTGATTAATTGCCCGCTCAAATATTTCGATAAAGCCAAAGCCGTCACAATTTTGGCAAATTCTGCTGGTTGCAACTGGAAAGACCCGACTCTGATCCAAGAATGCGAACCCTTAATATTTGGAGAAACAAATATGGTCAGAATTAATATGCCAATCATTATTCCGTAGAATATGTAAGCAAGCGTATCGTAAATATTGTGATCTATGAATAATATTAGCGTTATAATAAAAATAGCCCCGCCAATGAAAAGCATCTGCAACCCCGCCCGATGATCGAGCGAAAATAACGTCATAGCCTCATCTGGCTTATAGACGGCGGCGTAAATATTTAGCCAGCCAATAATTAATAAAGCAGCGTAAAGCAGAATTGTGATCCAGTCAACCCCTTGTTTTATATTTATTTCCCTTGCCATTCGATGAATGAATTTCTCCCTCTGATTATATAAGTTATGTTAAAAATTATTGAAGTATTGGTTTGGCAGCTTTTTGGCTCGCCGTTGTGCTAAAGTTAAGGGCTTTTACTTGTTCGGCTACCGCCCGGCGTTCTATCTTCCCTTTTATGTATTGCTCTATCATGAGCGAAGCAATCGGAGCTGCCGCTGACCCCCCAAAACCGCCGTTTTCTACCACTACGGCAATCGCAATTTTCGGGTTTTCACGGGGGGCAAATGCAATAAAAATAGAGTGATCTTTACCCTTTTTGTTTTGGGAAGTTCCTGTCTTTCCGCAAACGGCAATGTCAGGGATTACTCCCCTGTAAGTATTTACCGTGCCGCGTTCTACGGCATCTTGCATTCCTTCATATAGTGCTTCAAAATGCCTCGGCTCAATACCCGTTTTATGCACTTTGGTGAGCTCTTTGTCAATTCCGCCGTTGCGTTGCCCAATTCCTTTAACCAAGTGCGGCGTTAACCAATAGCCTTTATTAGCAATTACTGCCGCAACATTGGCAAGTTTCAAGACATTTACGCCAAGCTCACCTTCACCAATTGATAACGAGTAAACGTTCGAGAATTTCCATTGGTTTGCTCCGTACACTTTATCGTAACGCTCTACGGTTGGCAAAAGCCCTTCTTTTTCACCGGGAATATCTACGCCCAATTTCACACCAAAACCAAAAAGTTGCACCATATCGTGCCAACGTTGCAAACCTTTTCGGGACGCCGCAAAAGAACTGCTGCCGCTTTCATCACTTAATATTTTTCTGAAAACGTGGTAAAAATATTTGTTGCAAGATTTCTGAACGGCATTGTGCAAATTTGACATGTGGTAAGCAGAATGCCCATGGCAACCCGGAGGTGCCGAAAGAAAAAATGAACTACTGGGAGTTATCGCACCAATTTGCAAACCTACCGACGCCTGAACGAGCTTAAAGGTTGAACCAGGGCGGTAAAAAGACGAAGTAGTTCGGTTTATCAATGGTTTGTCAGGATCGCGGGATAGGGCCTTAAAATTTGCCGAAAACTCACGCCCCGAAAGGGAATTTGGGTTGTAAGTTGGGTAAGAGCCCATCGCCAGAATTTCGCCCGTTTGCGGCTCAATTGCTACAACGCCGCCTACTTTTCCGTCAAAAAGGCTATCGGCGAGTTGCTGTACTGCTAGGTCAATGCTCGAATACAGGTTGGTGCCAATCGTTGCCAAAGTATCAAATTCGCCCTCGGCGTAAGAGCCTTTATCTACTTGGTGCACGTCCATCATTTTGAAACGGACACCCCGCGTTCCCCGCAGCTCTTTTTCGTATTGTTTTTCTATTCCACTTAAACCAATATAATCTCCTTTACGGTAATAAGTTTGTCCTTCAAATTGCTCTTTGGGAATCTCGGCAATGTAACCTAGGGCGTTTGACATGGTGTTGCCAGGGTACGTCCTGAAAAAAGATTGCTCAAAATGAAAGCCAGAAAAACTGACCATGGCATCGGCTATGCGAGCAAAACTTTCTTTAGATAATTGACGGGTAAAAACTGATGCTCGGTTGAACGAATATTTAGACGCTACCGCCATGGTACTGTCAAAAAAGTTACGCTCAATTCCCAGAAGCGAGCAGAACCGAAGCGTATCCAGGTTATTCACTTTTCCGGGCGTAACGTACATATCGTAAACCTCCACGTTTGCCACCATGAGTTTCCCGTTTCGGTCGTAAATTTGCCCCCGTAAAGGAATTTGGATTTCCCGCCTAATAGCACTTCCACCGTCAATAGACTGGTATTTATTGTCAATAACTTGCAGGTACATCAGTCGGCCAGTATAAATCAGCCCGATGGTGAAAAAGAAAAAGAGGATAATTTGTTTCCGATTATCTATCATAAAATAGTTACCTGCACGATTATTTAGAGAAAAATTACTCAAATTTCATCAATTTTTACATAGCTTTAATGAAATTTCCACACTATTTAATTAACGCTATTTTCTACATGGATAATTCTTTGAATCCTCCAAAAATTTATTTGATTCCAACTGTACTCGCCCCTGATACCCAACTACTTACACTTTCGCCGCAAGTTGTGGAAGTAATTCTGAAACTGAAGAAATTTTATGTGGAAGATCTCCGCACGGCACGGCGTTTTATCAGTAGTTTAAATCTTGGTATTGACATTTCATCACTTCATTTTTTTGAGTTGAACAAAAAAACGTCTGAAGGTAGCGTTGCTCACGAAATGCGAGGGGAGAAATCAGACGTCGGGATTATGTCTGAAGCCGGCTGCCCGGGCGTTGCGGATCCTGGAGCAGTTGCCGTGAAAATCGGGCATAAAATGGGCTGGAAAATCGTACCAATTGTGGGGCCAAATTCCATGTTACTTGCCTTAATGGCTTCAGGTTTTAGCGGTCAAAGTTACGCTTTTAATGGCTATTTACCCATTGAAAAAGACAAACGGGTAGCAGAAATAAAACGACTAGAAGACCTTGCCCTGACAAAAAGGCAGACACAGCTATTTATGGAAACGCCTTTTCGCAATAACCAAGTAATGAAAAGCCTAATTGAACACTGTAGCCCTAATACGAACCTGTGCGTGGCAACCGACATAACCGCCGAAACGGAGTTTATCAAGACCAAAACTATCGCCGAATGGAGGCTCGAGGTGCCTGATTTGCATAAGAGACCGACAATATTTCTTATTGGAGATATTCGGAACAATAGTTGACATAGAGTTGCAATTGAGGCTCACAAAAAATTAACCAGTTTGTACCTTTGCCGCCAACAAAAGCGATTAACAACCGCTCAAACATTACACTATACGAAACTGTATAATAATTGGTTTACTTAGCCCGAAAGTCATAACTTTACTATTTCTATATCATGGAAACCATTACAATGACAGAAGAACGTGCCGAAGAAACTAACGTATCTGAAGAAACCGAAATAAAAGTACCCCGCTACTCGGATTCTGAAAAATACGTGGTCTTTAATACGGAATTTATACCACATATTGATTCGATGTACAATTTTGCGTTTCGCCTAACCAACGACGAAGACGACGCAAACGACTTAGTACAGGATACTTACATGAAGGCTTTTCGCTTCATAAACTCATTTCAGCAAGGAACAAACGCCAAAGCGTGGCTCTTCAGAATTCTGAAAAACAGTTTCATAAACGATTACCGTAAGAAAAGTAAGCAACCCGCAAAGGTTGACTATCAGGAAGTTGAGACAACTTACAACTCCGAGTCAACTGACTCTGAAACAACAACCGACCTGCGAACCGAAACGGTGCAGGACATGATTGGCGACGAAGTAGCAACGGCTCTAAACAGCTTGCCGGTTGACTTCCGGACGGTCATCATTTTGTGCGACATAGAAGGCTTTACTTACGAGGAAATGGCAAAAATTCTGGACATACCAATCGGAACGGTTCGGTCAAGATTGCACCGGGCTCGGAACTTATTGAAAGAAAAGTTGCGTTCTTATGCCAACACGATGGGATACAAAAAAGCTTCCTGATTTTGATGGAACGTCAAAGAAACCCGTTGCGTTGGTAAGTAGAATTAATACTTAATTTTCGCTAAAATCAAATGAACGTCCCGAAGAACACTGAGCCACTCAAAAAGCATTGTGAGAACCACGAAAAGTGCATGCAGATGATACAAGCCGTACTTGATGGTTCGGCAACGGAACAAGAAATAATTTCATTCAAAGCAAACATGGGCGTATGTTTGCCGTGCATCGAAGGGCACGATTTACAGAAATCTATCAAAGAAGCTCTTCAACAAAAAATTGAGAAAAAGTGCTGTCCGGAAAGTACTTTAAGTAATATCAGGCAGAAGTTAGGAATTGCATCGGCATTACTTGTTTTTGCCGCCGTGCAGATTACAATATTTAAAGTACTGCTTGAATCCTGAGAAAAGAAATTATTATTATTTTTTGAAAACCACCGGACAACTTCGGTGGTTTTTTGTTTAAAAGAAAAACTCAAAACAACAACGAAAAAACTTAACAACTGAATAACACACTAACTAATACAAGCATGCTAAACTGGAAAACTATCATAAATTATAGCTCTAAAAATAACCCCGAGCCAGACCGAATCGTAGAAAAAACCGAAGCTGAATGGCGGAAACAACTCACCGAAGAAGAATTTTACGTAACTCGTAAACACGGCACAGAAAGACCGTTCAGTTCAGAAATGTGCGGACTTTTTGAACCCGGCGAATATGGCTGCGTTTGCTGCGGAACGTTACTTTTTGACGCCAATGAAAAATTTGATTCAGGAACGGGGTGGCCATCTTTCACGCAACCTGTGAAAGAAAACGCCATTGAATACATCAAAGATGAATCTTTCGGAATGATCAGAGTAGAAACGCTCTGCAATACTTGTAAAGCTCACCTCGGTCACGTTTTCCCGGATGGCCCCGCTCCTACTGGTTTGCGGTATTGCATGAATGCGGTGGCTTTGAAGAAAGTGAAGGCGTAAAACGCTTTCCGCCTGTAGTTCGTAAGTATGAGTAATTCACTTTCTAAAATACGCCAAAACCTCAAGCCCAACTTATGAAATCACTCGCAATCGATATCCCTACTAACGGAAACAAAAAACTCTCCGCCAGTTTAGAACTCCCCGCCGATAAAAAAGCTGAACATTACGCCGTCTTTGCCCATTGCTTTACGTGTAATAGCGATTTCGCGGCGGTGAAAAACATCAGTCGCTCGCTTACCTCGCAGGGTTTTGGAGTTGTTAGATTCGATTTTACAGGGTTAGGAAAAAGCGAAGGCGATTTTGCCGAGACCAATTTCTCGGCAAATGTGGCGGACATCAAAGCGGTGCATCAATACATTTCAGATAATTATCAAGCTCCCGAATTACTCATCGGGCATTCTTTGGGCGGAGCGGCGGCGTTGGTGGCGGCTTCCGAAATTGAGGAAATCAAAGCTGTGGCAACCATAGGTGCTCCGGCGGATATTCAGCACATACAACATTTATTCTCCGCCGGAATTGACGAAATTTTAGAAAATGGCGAAGCGTTGGTCAATATTGGTGGACGGCCGTTTCGGATTCAAAAGCAGTTTGTTGAGGATCTACAAAAGCGAGATTTAACCGAAATATTAAAAGAATTACGAAAGCCGTTACTAATTCTACATTCACCGCAAGATACCATCGTGGGAATAGATAACGCCGCAAAAATTTATACCGCCGCTTTCCACCCAAAAAGTTTTATTTCGCTTGACGGTGCGGATCATTTACTAACAAAACGAGACGATTCGCTTTACGCGGGAGAAGTAATTGGTACTTGGGTAAAACGGTATTTCCCGAAAAAAGAAGAGACTCAAGAAGACAAAACAAAAGGCGAGCAGGTAGTTGCCCACCTTGATTTAGCGAACAATTTCACGACAGAAATCAGCACAAATAAACATACGTTAATAGCCGATGAACCAAGCAGCGTTGGCGGAGATGATTACGGCCCTTCGCCTTACGAATTACTCAACGCTGCCTTAGGAGCATGCACCACGATGACGCTCAAAATGTACGCCGAACGCAAAAAATGGGATTTGAAAGAAGTCTATGTTTATCTCAGCCACGAGAAAAAACACGCCGAAGATGGTAAAAACTGCGAAAGCAGTAAAACCGCCAAAATTGACCATATCAACAAGAAAATCGAACTGATTGGCGATTTAACAAATGAGCAACGGGCAAAATTGAAAGAAATTTCCTCCCGTTGTCCTGTTCACCGAACGTTAGAAAGTACAACGGTTATTGAGACGGAGTTGATTTGATTTAGCGGAAACAAGTAGCCCTTCCTTCCAACCATTTGTAAAGTATGGTATTCTATAAGGCAAAATAACTTTATTCCATGAAAACCTACTCCTTAATACTTTCTGTGCTGTTATCCATTTTGTTTTTCGGATGTAAATCTAACAACGTTAATCCAGAAGTGAATACTTCTTTAACGGGTAAGTGGCTGTACGTTGGCACGTTTAGCCATTTAGCAAATTATGCCTGTTTTGTTTGCCCCAACTTCAAACCCGATGATGTTATTTACAAGTTGACGTTCAATGAAAATGCAAATAGCATTGACGGACGAGTCAGGAACTTAATCATTTCGGCAAACTACGAAACAAGTTTAGCCAGTGAATCTACAAAGGAAATACAAATCGGAACGTTTAACATAACCGACTTCAAGGTGCTAAATAAACCATTTGAAACCGAAGAAGACGGAGTTTTCCAAACTGATTTACAAAAAGCTTCCTCTTACCGCTTGGCTCAAAGCGGAGAAAACAATCGCTACGACGAACTGCAACTCACCACAAATGAGGATGCGTTGGTTTTTGTGCGGGTACGGTGACCTCAAAACCCAATCAACATCTTCCCCGCCGACATATTTTGTTGATAATCAGTCAATGCCGTGAAGATTTCTTCGGGTTTTACGATGCGATTGATGTTCGTTTCAAAGCCATCACCTAATACTTTTTGGACTTTACGGGTATCCAAAATGGTTTGGAATAACGACTTTCGGGCAACTTCTTTACTGAGCCAATACCCTTCAATGTGATATTCGTTGAAGATGAAATCTTCGGGATTGAGTAAGCCGGGTTTTTCCTGCTCTAATCGTCCGTAAATTACCCAACGACTTTTCGGTGGCATATTGTGCAGGATATTTGCGGGAAGGTCTCCGCCACCGATGGCATCAAACGCAATGGTGGCTTTCAATTCTTTTGCGGTTTCTTTCAATTCTTTGAAGAAGTCGGGAGACTCGCTGACGAGGGCTTTGTCTATTCCTAAAGCGTTTAGTTCGTCGGCTTGATTTTGTCGTCGTACAATTCCGATAACTTTAATGCCTTCTTGCTTCGCAATGTGCAATACCATTTTGCACAACGCACTGGCGGCGGCGGTTAAAACCACGGCTTTGTGGTTGCCGTCTTTGATTTGCTTGATGAAGCCCAACGCCGTTAGCGGGTTCA
>JANQUM010000126.1 GCA_030731175.1 Spirosomataceae bacterium | reverse complement strand
CTTTTATCAATTTCAATATGACACGGGTGAGCCCCGCCCGAAGAAACCGTATTCAACGAAGTAAGTTTACCATTGGCAAAAGAAAAAGCTTCAACCGAACCGCCGTCGGTTTCGTTTACGGCGTACACAAATTTCTTATTGGGGGCAACGTCTAAAAACGAAGGGTCTGGCCCACTCGCAACTGTGTCAATCGGTATAAAATCCCCGGTTTCTTCGTCAAAAGTAAAGGTATAAATTCCTTCGCTGCCTTTCTTAGTGTAGGTTCCTACTATCAGGTAAGCGTTATCAGTTTGAACCTCCTTCTTTTCGGTTGTATTTTCAGAGGTATTTGTACAGCTAGCTATTGTCAACAAAATTAGTAGTAATGGGGAGATTTTTTTCATTTTGAAGAGGGTTGAATTATTCATCTCAAAAGTAAGAAAATAATCGATGAGGTTATTGGGGGAAATTAAATAATTGATTTCACGCTCTCACTTCCTACTCACAAACCGATTCCCTTTCACGTAAAAACGATACGGCAAATCGGCTCCTTGCGTAATACCAATCCGAGTGGTGGTTACAATTTCAACGTCAGCGAGAATGGGTTCATTGCAGTAAATTTCCGAATTGTAAACAAGGAAGTTATTGTGTAATTTAGTAATTCCCATTGCCTGAACAAGTTTCGCCGGACCATTACATAAATCTTTTTCTTTCAACACCTTACCGCTTGCAGACTTATGCCGTGAACGGCGTTCTTGCATCAACTCCTGACCTTGCGTGGGTTGCAACGCCCGAATCAAAACGGCTTCTCCGACACCCTCCCCACCCGATGAAATATTGACACAGAGGTACATTCCGTAAATTTGATACACGTAGATATTACCCGGAACGCCAAACATCGGGGCGTTGCGTTTCGTCTTGTTTCGGTAGGCGTGACAAGCGGGATCACCGACTAAATAACCCTCCGTTTCAACAATAATTCCGGCGGTTATTCCTTCGGCAGAATCATGGACTAATTCACAACCCAACAGCTTTTGGGAAAGTGTTAGCGTGTCGTATGTAAAGTAAAATTCAGCAGGGAGCATTAGCAATGAAACCGAAACCCAACGCCGTGGATATTCTCAATTTTTACTTCCTCATCTGAAGAAAGCATTTTGCGTAATCGGGTGATAAAAACGTCAAGGCTTCGACCTAAAAAATAATCATCCCGACCCCAGATTTTCACTAAAATATCTTCTCGTTTGATAACTTGGTTCGGGAAATCGCACAGGTATTTTAGCACTTCCGCTTCTCGGTGAGTTAGTTTTTTCTCAAAATCGGTTGCTTGCAATTGCAATTCAGGGTAATCGAACGTGAACTTACCAAGTTTGAATATTTGGTTCTGGTCGTCCGATTTTATGACGGTTTGGCGTTTCAGGAACACCCGCATTCTAAGCACTAATTCTTCTATACTGAATGGCTTTGTCATGTAATCGTCACCGCCAATTTTGAGCCCTTCAATTTTGTCTTCCTGCATTGTTTTTGCCGTCAGAAAAATGATTGGAACTTGGTGGTTAACCTCTCGTATTTTCTCGGCGAGGGAGAAACCGTCCAATTCGGGCATCATGACATCCAGTAAGCAGAGATCATATTTTTCTTTTTTGAAGTTTTTCCAAGCCTCTTTTCCATCTAAAAAATGGTCAATCTCGAATCCTTCTAATTCGAGATTATCTTTGGTTACAAAACTCAGATTTTCGTCGTCTTCGACGTAGAATATTTTTGCCATTTTTTAAGCTTTTAGCCATCAGCATTCAGCCGTTAGCTTTTGGTTTTTTAATTTCGATTTATCAACTTTCCTGCGGAATAGTTATGACAAAAGTTGTGCCTCTTTTGTATTCGCTTACCACATTAATTTTCCATTTATGTGCTTTGATAATCTGCTGAACGTAACTCAAGCCTAATCCAAAACCTTTCACATTATGAACGTTTCCGGTGGGGACACGGTAAAACTTGTCAAAGATTTTCGACTGGTATTCTTTCGGAATCCCAATACCTTTATCACGTATTTCTAACACAATTCCGTGTGGAATATTGCGGGAAGCAATAATAACCGTTGCGGGTTTTGCCGAGTATTTTATTGCATTTTCAACCAAATTCCTAATAACATTTATTAAATGCACTTTATCGGCATAAAGACTTGTGCGGTCGGCGTTTAATTCAAAAACGAGATTTTCTCCCAACTCAGCTTTTACACTGGCAGTAACTTCATGAATTAGTGAATGTAGTTCTTGTAATTCCTGATTTATTTCAATTTTCCCACGAGAAAGTCGAGCAGTTGTTAACACAGTTTCAACCTGATTTTTGAGTCGGTTATTTTCTTGTTTAATTATTTGAACGTACTTTTTGAATCGTTCGGGTTGCTCCAGTATTTTTGGGTTATTAAGTACGTCTGTTGCCACTTGAATAGTAGAGATAGGCGTTTGAAATTCGTGGGTCATGTTATTTACAAAATCCCGTTGCACCTCGCTCAGCCTTTTCTGCCGTAAAATAACGAACATCGAATACCCAAAAAACGCCATCACAACTAAAGTTACAAGCGATGAAACAATCCAAATATCGAGTTTACTGGCAACATAAGAAGATTTGTTTGGAAACCGCACGCCAAAATAATTGAGGTATTTATCGGTTTTAGCAAGTGCCTTAGGGTTCGTGTTTCTGACTTCGTAATTGGCGTTCAGGAAAGCACCGTACACAATTTTATCGGTATCGCAATCGTAAATACCGTACTCAAAATCTGTACGGATTTGGCGTTTTGAAAACTCTTCGGTGAGGTAATGCTCAAGTATTTCTTTATCCAGCGGAATCCGGAGATTAACCACGTAATAATCTGACGATAACTGAGTTACGGGATTTTCAATGTCTGAAAGTTTGTAAAGTCGGGAAATATTATTTGCAACATCCTGAAGAGCCACCATGACCGTCTGCCGAAATTGCTGCTCTTTCAAGTCAAACGCACGCTTGACCCAATAAACTTGTACCGCGATAATCCCGATGATCGAAACTATCCCGAAAATTATTGTCAGGCGGATGATATTGCGGTTCACAGTTAATGGAATTAATTGTTCTTAAGATTCAAATTTAACAACCATTTGACAAAATGCTAACTTTCAATAACGATTATTCGTGACACATTTGTGGGATTTGGGGTTGATTTCCAAAATAATCTCTCGTTTATTTGTTGGATTTTAACTATTCAACCAACTCACCTAACACAATATGCAACAACTCGACATTGCCGATTACATCGTTTTCTTCGTCTATTTCATAATAGTGGCTGGCTACGGCTACTGGATTTACCAAAAAAAGAAAACCGCCGAAACCTCTACTAAAGACTTCTTTCTTGCCGAAGGGTCACTTACCTGGTGGGCAATTGGTGCATCTTTAATTGCTTCCAATATTTCTGCCGAGCAATTTATTGGTATGTCGGGAAATGGTTTTACGATGGGTCTTGCGATCTCAACTTACGAGTGGATGGCAGCCGCTACGCTCATTATTGTGGCAGTATTTTTTATGCCAATTTACCTGAAAAATAAAATTTTCACCATGCCGCAATTTCTCAGCCAGCGGTATAACCCTACCGTGAGTTTGATTATGGCGGTCTTTTGGTTAGGGCTTTATATCTTAGTAAACCTTACATCAATCTTGTATTTAGGAGCGTTGGCGGTTTCTGGAATATCGGGGCTAAATTTCTGGTTTTGCATGTGGGGATTGGCAATTTTCGCCATCATTATCACCATCGGTGGTATGAAAGTAATTGGTTACACAGACGTGATTCAGGTACTTTTCCTAATAATTGGTGGTCTCGCTACTACTTACCTCGCCATAAACTTAGTTTCTGACCCTGACCAAAGCATCGCGGATAGCGTTAGTGGAATCTGGACGGGATTCAAAGAAATGAGCACGCAGCACGACGACCATTTCCACATGATTTTTGACGAAGGAAACCAGTTTTATTCGCAACTTCCTGGTCTTGGCGTTTTGCTTGGCGGAATGTGGATTGTGAATCTCAACTATTGGGGCTGTAACCAGTACATAACGCAACGTGCCTTGGGGGCAGATTTAAAAACCGCACGTCAAGGAATTCTTTTTGCGGCATTCTTAAAAATGTTGATGCCCGTTATCGTGGTACTTCCCGGAATTGCGGCGTACGCATTGTATCAAAAAGGAATGTTTCAGGAAGAAATGTTAGGGCCAGATGGCATGATTCAGCCCGACAAAGCATATCCGGTTTTACTAAATTTACTACCTGTCGGTTTGAAAGGGCTATCGTTTGCGGCACTTACAGCGGCGGTTGTAGCTTCTCTTGCCGGAAAAGCCAATAGTATTTCTACGATTTTCACGTTGGATATTTTCAAAAAGTACATTGGAAAAGATAAAACCGAAGCTCAATTGGTAAGCACCGGACGAATCGTGATTATAGTTGCAATGGTACTCGCTATCGTTGCTTCGCCATACATGGGAATTGACGAAAAGGGCGGTTTTCAATTTATTCAGGAAATGACCGGACTCGTATCACCCGGGGTTTTTGCGGCATTCTCGATGGGTTTCTTCTGGAAACGTACTAATTCTGCCGGAGCCTTATTTGCCATTGTCGGTGGGTTTTTGATTGCCCTCGCCATGCACTTTACCATGGCAGATGTGCCGTTCCTGACTCGTATGGGTTACGTATTCCTGATCTGCGTTGCGGTAATGGTTGGTTTAGGGTTAGCAATGCCAGATGAGAAAAAAGGACTCGAAATCGATGCATCGATGTTCAAAACCAGTACATCGTTTGCTATTGGAGCGGCGGTTATTGTAGCACTGATTGTGTTTTTGTACGGCTATTTCTGGTAAGCGTTAAAATGATGAGTTTTTGAATTGGCGAATTAGTGATTGATTTTTTTCATTCGCTAATTCGCCAACTTGTTTATTCACAAATCACGTCGGGGAATACTTTTTTACTGAGTAAACTACTTAGCCTTTTAACCCACAACATTTAATTACTAAAACTATGGAAAAGAAAACAGCATTAATAGTCGGTTCAACCGGCATGATTGGTAAATTATTGACTAATCGTTTATTACAGGATGAAAGCTACTCCGAAGTAAAAACGCTCGTGCGGAAGCCGTCGGGCGTTTCGCATCCTAAATTAAACGAAATCGTAGTTGATTTTGATAATTTGGATGAATCTATCGTCAAAGCCGATCATATTTTCTGCACGCTCGGCACCACCATAAAAACTGCGGGAAGTAAAGAAAATTTCCGAAAAGTAGATTTCAAATACCCATTAAAAATTGCCAACGCCGCTAAGACTAACGGAGCGACATTTTACGGAATTGTAACCGCAATGGGAGCAGATTCTAATTCGTGGTTTTTCTATAATCAGGTGAAAGGCGAAATCGAAGATTCACTAAAGGCGGTAGGTTTTAAATCTTTGGGAATTTTTCAACCATCAATGCTTTTGGGCGACCGCGACGAAGAACGTTCGGGTGAAAGTATCGGGCAAAAAGTAATGCTCGGGCTTGAATTTGCCATTCCCAAAAATTACAAGCCCATCCACGGCGATAAAGTAGCCGCTTCTATGCAGAAAGTGGCGAAGGACGAACCTGTAGGCGTCAAAGTTTTAGAATCGGGAGAGATGTATTGATTGAGTTTTTGAGCTGTTTTGTTGCTCAGTTTTTTGAGTTCTTGTTCTACGTTATGTAGCATTCAAGAAATCCGTGTTTATCTGTTTAATCCGTAATATCTGTGTTCCAAAATATTGAATTAGAATAACCCGTTTACCATCTCAAAATCAATTTCCGTATAATCATTGATATACAAATTACACGGCGGAAGTTGAGTTTCGGCGTACGTTGTTTTTACACCCACAACTTTCATTCCAGCGTTTATACCCGCCTGAACGCCTGATTTTGAATCTTCAAACACCACGCAATTTTCGGGTTCAACACCCAAGTTAATTGCAGATTTCAGGTACACTTCTGGCTCAGGTTTGTGCTGGGTGACATCGCCTTCGGCGAGCATAGAACCCATTATATTATCCAACCCCAAAATGGGTAAAATCAACTGCATATTTTCTACCGGGGCAGAAGTAGCCACGCCCGTTCTGATGCCGTTCATGTGCAAGTTTTCGATGAAATTCATCAGTCCAGCAATTGGAGCAACGTGGTCAGCGTAGATTTCACGAAACAACGCCTCTTTTTCAAACTCCAGTTTTTTGCGTTCGACGATTGGAATTTCCCGCTTGAAAAAATAATTGAGAATATAGCTGTTGTGCTTGCCGTACATGTGGTCTTCAAATTCCTGATCTGACGACTCAATATTGTAACGCTGCAAAAATTGTCGCCACGCAATGTCGTGGTAAGGGTTGGTGTGGCTTATGACGCCATCCATGTCAAAAATTACGGCTTTGAATTGGTTCATGTCTTTTAGAGGGTTCATTTCATTAGTAGGCAAAGTTAAAAATAAACACGTACACCTCTCAAATTATTAGCAATCTTATAAATTTCCGAGAAGTTGTAACCTTTTTCACCCCTTTCTTTGTTGTAAATTTTAGCATCACGCACAACGATTTCCCGATTTATGACTTACAAATTCACTTCTACGCAACACGAAAGCATTGACGACCTCGACCCACGCCAGTACATTATCATCAAAGGGGCCAAAGTAAATAACCTCAAAAGTGTTGACGTAGCCATAAAACGAAACTCGCTCACCGTAATTACGGGGCTTTCGGGTAGCGGAAAATCGTCTTTAGCGTTTGATACGCTCTACGCCGAAGGGCAACGAATGTACGTGGAAAGTCTCAGCAGCTACGCCCGCCAGTTTTTGGGCAGGATGGAAAAACCCGAAGTGGAATACATAAAAGGTATTTCACCCGCAATTGCCATTGAGCAAAAAGTAACCACAAAAAATCCGCGTTCTACCGTTGGCACAACAACCGAAATTTACGATTACTTCAAATTACTCTTCGCCCGAATTGGCAGGACGCTTTCACCAGTAAGCGGAATCGAAGTAAAAAAAGACAGCGTAACGGACGTGGTCAACTACCTTTTTTCTCACGAAGAAGGCACTCGCTTTATGATTATGACGCCGCTGAAAATTGGCGAAGAACGAGGACTAAAAAGCGAACTAAATCTCTTACTTGCAAAGGGTTATACCCGAATAGTAGCAAAAGGCGAAACCTTGCAAATTGAAGACATTATCAGCGGCGAAACCAATATTGACAACTATAAACTATCCGATTTATTTATTCTCATTGACCGTGCCGCCATTCAATTTGACGAAAACGGTAACCCGGATGAAGATACGCAATACCGCCTGTCAGACTCTGTCCAAACGGCGTTTTTTGAAGGCGAAGGGGATTGCGTGGTATTGAACCCCAACCCTTCCGCTAAGGAGCAAAACAATACTGCTTTCTCTGACCGTTTCGAACTTGACGGGATATTATTCGAAGAGCCGAGCGTAAATCTCTTTACATTCAACAACCCGTACGGTGCCTGCAAACGTTGCGAGGGTTTCGGAAATGTATTGGGGCTTGACCCCGAATTGGTTATTCCCGATAAAAACCTTTCCGTCTTTGAAGGGGCAATTGCCCCATGGCGAAGCGAAAAAATGAGCGAATGGCTTGCACCACTTATTCGCAACGGAATCAAATTCGACTTCCCGATTCACCGAGAATACAAATCGCTCACCGATGACGAACAGCACCTGCTTTGGACCGGAAATAAATATTTCGACGGGCTTGATAAATTCTTTAGTTACGTAGAGGCGAAAGCCCACAAAGTGCAGTATCGGGTTATGTTATCCCGTTACCGTGGTCGGACTATTTGCCCGGAGTGCCGAGGTTCACGCTTACGTGGCGACGCCAGCTACGTAAAAATTCACGGAAAATCTATCATCGATTTAGTGTTGATGTCTATAAAAGATGTCAGCAATTGGTTTAAAAATCTCGAACTCACCGAAGAAGAAAACGCTATCGGCAAACGGATTCTAATCGAAATTCAGAACCGCCTGGATTATATGGAACGGGTTGGGCTGGGGTATTTGACACTAAATCGCCTTGCTTCTACCCTTTCTGGCGGCGAGTCGCAGCGGATTCGACTTGCCACTTCGTTGGGAAGTGCCTTGGTTGGTTCGATGTATATTCTGGACGAACCCAGCATCGGGCTTCACCCAAGAGATACGCAACGCCTCATCAGCGTTCTCGAGTCACTACGTAACATCGGAAATACGGTCATTGTGGTTGAGCACGAAGAAGAAGTTATGCGTGCCGCCGACGACATCATCGACATCGGCCCCGATGCCGGAAAACTGGGCGGAGATTTGATATTTCAGGGGAGGTTGGAGGTATCGAAATCTAAAACAAAAAACAAAGTCCCGTTCTCCGATTCCCACACCCTCCGTTTTCTATCCGGTGAAGACAGTATCGAAGTACCAAAACATCGCCGCAA
>JANQUM010000125.1 GCA_030731175.1 Spirosomataceae bacterium | reverse complement strand
CCTTTCAGGATATTTTCTAAAGAAGACGTAATAAGTGTGGGTAAACAATATGCCGTTCCCGTTTCCCGACTCGCATCCGCAATATCTTTCACGGTTTCAACGGTCGGGAATTGAGTAAAATAGTTTTTGAATCCGCCATTTATGTGCGTGTCAAAAAGTCCAGCGGCGAGGTTGGCATAAGTTTTATCAACTGCCTGACTACTAAAGTCTTCAATTGCCAAAATCCTGCCGTTTACGCATTCAATTACTTTATTTTCAGCGATTTGACCATTTACGAAAAGTCGTTTGGCGAGGATATTCATAGCGTTTCAATGAGTAGGAAAATATATTTGCCGACCGTAAATCTATCAATTTTATAAAGTAGTTGTTCGCATTTTTATTACTGACTCATGCGGATGTTCAAATAGTTGAAATTTTAATTTGATTAAAGCCCTCTCAGCGTCCGCAAGCGAGACCTTGAGAGGGCAAAACGTCTTAAGGAACGAGACTCATTAGCATTTTCTTTTCAAAATTGGCAAGTTTATCGAACTGACCCGTCTGAACTTGCTTAACCCAATCGGGGTTGGCAATTATCGCTCTTCCAACTGCAACCAAATCGAACTCATCTTGCTCAAGCCTTTTTGTGAGACCATCTAAATTTGCTATCTCACCAGCTTTAAATGACTTCTCTCCCAGTTCTGGCAAGAAGTCTGAATTTAAGCTAACCGAGCCAACGGTAATTGTGTCTTTACCAGAAAGTTTTTTAGTCCAGCCCGCTAAATTTAAATCAGAGCCTTCAAATTCTGCCTCCCAAAACCTACGTTGTGAACAGTGGAATATGTCAACTCCTGCGTTTACCAAGTAGCTTAAAAATTCCCCTAGCTCTTCCGGCGTTTCAGCTAATCGTGCAGTATAATCTTGTTGTTTCCATTGAGAAAAACGGAAAATAATAGGAAAATCCTTACTTACCTTTGCACGAATGCCACTAACAATTTCACACGCAAAACGTACTCGATTTTCTAAAGAACCACCATAATTGTCGGTTCGATGGTTAGTACCCGGCCAAAAGAACTGATCTAACAAGTAACCGTGGGCTCCATGCAACTCAATCGCATCGAAGCCGATACGCTCAGCATCTATTGCCGCCTGAACGAACGCTTCCACCACGTCATTAATGTCTTCTTGCGTCATTTCATGACCCGTAACTTTCCCCGGAAATGCCATACCCGATGGGCTATAGCCAGGGGTATCTCCGCCCGGCTCTACCCCTGCTCTACGGATACCGCCAACGTGCCAAAGCTGAGGTGCTATTTTACCGCCTTCAGCGTGCACAGCATCAATCACTTTTTTCCACCCAGCCAGTGATTCTTCGCCGTGCATGGAAGGAACATTAGGATAGCCACTCGCGGCTTTGTGCCCTACGGTAGTGCCTTCTGTGATGATTAAACCTACACCACCCGCAGCACGCAAACGATAGTACTCTACTACATCATCTGAGGGGATATTGCCGGGTGACATACTGCGTGTCATGGGTGCCATGACCACGCGGTTTTTTAAACTTAAACTTCCGAAAGAGTACGCTGAGAACAAATCTGACATTTATGGTTTTATTTATTGTTTGAAGTGATGATTTACTGATTGATTTATTTACTTAATTTTTGTTTTGTTGAGTTGCTCGTAA
>JANQUM010000124.1 GCA_030731175.1 Spirosomataceae bacterium | reverse complement strand
TTTCGGCAACTGACGGTAGTATCGAAGAAGTTTGCGGAATTGCTCGAAATATAACAGACAAACGCGGGGCCTTAGTCAGCATTCAAAAAAGCGAGGAGAAGTTCCGAAATATCATCGAATCGTTTATCGATATTTATTACCGCACCGACCTCAACGGTGTTGTCACCATGATTTCACCATCGGTAAAAACGCACACGGGGTATGACTTGACTGAGGTTTTGGGTAAAAAAGTAGATCAGTTTTTTGTGGATGCAACCGGAAGTTCACAAAATATAAAGTCGGTTTTGAAAGACGGAAACGTTACTAATTTTGAGGTAAATGTTAGGAGAAAAGACAAAGAGCTGCGGCAGTTTATGCTCAATATTCGTATGATTCGGAACGACCGTGGGCTGCCCGTTGAGATCGAGGGAATTGCCCGTGATATTACAGAGCTACGAACGTACGCTGAAGAACTGAAACACGCCAAAGAAGGAGCGGAGCAATCGCTTAAAATCAAAGAGCAATTTCTTGCCAATATGAGTCACGAAATCCGAACTCCGATGAACGGCATCATCGGTATGATTGACGTTTTGATTCAAACTCCGCTCGCCGCCGAGCAAAAGGATTACGTAGAAACAATTAAAAAATCTTCGGAAACGCTGTTAATTATCCTGAATGATATTTTAGACTTATCTAAGATTGAAGCTGGAAAAATGGAGTTGAGCATCAATCCTATGGACCTCCACGACGTTATCGGCAGACTAACGGCGTTATTTAAACAACGAGCTATTGATAAAAATAACGAATTAGTAGCAACTATTCACCCCGAAGTGCCGAGGTATATACTGGGAGATCAAACCCGTTTGTTGCAAATTTTGTCCAATTTGACTTCAAACGCTTTAAAATTTACCGAAAATGGGAAGGTGAGGGTCATTGTTTCTCACGTTGAAAACGAAATCTTATTTGAGATTAGCGATTCTGGCATTGGAATTTCGGAAGAAAACCAAAAATTGCTCTTCAATGCATTTCAGCAAGTAGATAATTCGACCAAAAAATCTTTCGGAGGAACAGGACTCGGCTTGGCAATTTCAAAGGAATTATGCCGCCAAATGAACGGTAGAATGGGGGTTCGCTCAACGCCGAATGAAGGAAGTACTTTTTGGTTCACAATACAGTCAAATCCTACTACGGAGCAAGTGAGTACGGCTGCAATTGATGAAGAAAAACCATTTTCTGCCTATTTTCAAAACGGAATTGCCCCAACTATTTTACTCGTTGACGATAACGCAATTAACCGAAAAGTAGCTTCCGAAATTCTGTTAAAAGCAGGTTGTAGCGTAATAACAGCATCAAGCGGAAGCGAAGCCGTTGCGTTGAAACCCGATAATTCAAAATTTGATATTATCTTGATGGATATCCAAATGCCGGAAATGGACGGTTTAGAAACTACCAAAGTACTGCGGGCAAATCACGGTGAAAGTATGCCAATTGTGGTAGCGATGACGGCGTATTCTATGCAAAATGACAAAGAGCGTTTTCTCAAAAATGGTATGGATTCGTATATTCCGAAGCCAATTCGAGCTACGCTGTTGCTACAAAAAGTTCATGAATTATTTAGTTCTCTCAACAAAAAAACGCAGAACTCGGTTAGCAAAAAAACTGAAAATCTCTTAGTTGACGAGCAAATCATCACGGAAGAAATTCCCCGATTTGATTTTGAAGTAATTAATAGTTTGAAAGAAATGGTGGGTGTTGAAATGCTAAAAACGGTTTTTGATGATTTCGAAACCGAAGCCCGTGAACAACTCGAAAATACGCTAACTGGATTTAAAAATAAGGATCTTAAATTGATACAGCAGGAGCTACATACGCTCAAAGGGAATTCTGGCACGATTGGTTTAATGCTTATTCACGAACTTACCAGAAAGATAGAAGAACCCGCGAAAAAAGGAGATTTGAGCAACTTTGAGCAACTTTACCAGCTTTTGATAGAAGAATTCGGTTATTTTACGGAAAATAAAGCAAAAATCTACGCCATTTAGGCAAGATTTTTGCTGTTATTTCTAATAACCTCAACCGCAAAATTTGCTACTTTTGAAGTCCAAAAACCTTCTTATTATTTGTTTTACACTGCTTTTTGGCACGTTAAAAGGGTATGCACAAATCAATTGTGCAAATAAGTTTACTGAAACTCAAATCAGCGAATTGAACCAGCTTTTGCGTTTAAGCTCAAACACAAAAAAGTCACTTCGCAGTAATGATTTTAGGTATCGGGTTGCAGTAAAAGCTACTGTTTTTCACGAAAGTAATAATGCAAGTCAGAAAGTATCAATTGATGACGTTAATTTGTTAATTCAGCACGCCAATGTTTACCTAAATACCATACAGGTTGAGCTATATCTTCAAAATGATGCCATAAATCACGTTTCGGACGGAAGATATTATGATTTTTTGACTTCTCAAGAAGCTGAGCTTCGTGCCGAATTTGACGTTTCAAACGCCATAAACCTGTATTTATTCCATACAATTTCTACCCAAGACGGCGTTTTTTTGAATGGTTCGGCGGCTTTACCAAATTTGTCTAACAATAGTAATCGCATCTTTTTAAGTTACCTGGATCGCAACCAAGAAGATTTCAAAACCTTAAGGGATAAAGTATTTCCGCACGAATTAGGGCATTACTTTGGTTTGCTTCACACTTTTCAAGATAGCAATAACCCTGATGTCTCAAAGCGTGAATTAGTAAGTCGTGATATTGGCTCAGGTGGAAATTGCGATAAAACAGGAGATTATCTTTGTGATACGCCTTCAGACCCGTTTGAGCGGCTTGTGAGTATTTCGAGTTACAGCTGCAATGACAAATTACCAGACGATTTGGTGGATGCCTTCGGCACAACATTTTCACCGCCAGTCGACAATATTATGTCGTATCACGTTCGGTGTGGAAACGTATTTACAAGCGGGCAATATCAACGGATGCTGCAATCGTTTTCTATACGGTTTTCGCCAAGTGCTGCCTATAATTTGCTCGGAAATCAGGCTAACTACCTAATTGTGAATTCAGTCAACAAGAAATCCTACTGCGAAGGCGAAGAAGTTGCAGTGAATTTTAATGCCGTTGGAGATTTTGCTCGGCAGAATAATTTTGTGCTCGAGATGTCAGATAGTAACGGCGAAAACTTTAGTGAAATCAGTGATGCCGTTTTTTCAGGCAGTTTAGTTCGCTTTCATTTGCCGAACACCTTAATTGCATCGCCAAATTACCAGGTTCGCGTAGTTTCAAAGTCTCCTTATTTAGAAAGTACGGTAAGTGAAAAATTCACCGTTCACACAAAAGGGGTGTTGAAATTATCACTTTCGGAAAGTGTAATTCGTCCGAATAATTCTTCGACATTATTTCTTGATTTTACAGGAAGCGGGCCTTGGGAAGTTGCTTTTGAAAACGGTATTGTATTATCAGGTATCACTAACCGCAGGCATCAAATCAGACTCAAACCGCAATCAACTAATTCCTACAAAATTTCGTCAGCGGTTGGGCTTTGCGGAAACGTAATAGTAGAAAATGCTGTAACGCTCACAATTGCCGAGCCAACCATTATTGTTGATGCCGCGTTTACTGGAGAAAGCTGCGAAAATAGTTTCTTCCAAATTCCAGTCTCGGGCTTAAAGCAATTTAATGGGTCATCAAATTATTTGGTAAAATTAAGCAATGCAGACACAACGTTTAATGTGGCATCAAATGCTTTAGCGAATGCAATTTTTGTGCTTTCTCCCAAATATTTTCTTGCGAAACCTAATGTGTATGATTTGACAATAGAAGGCACTTCAGCTGTGGAATACAGTCTGCCCGTAAAAGTAGAAGTAAGACCTAAACCATCACCTCCTGAAAGCAATAAAGACGTCTCATTTTGTTTTAATACCACAGCTACGCCTTTAAAAGCTATCGGAACGAATTTGAAATGGTACTCCGGACAATCAACTTTTGCTGCGGCGAGCCAGCTAACGCCTCGAACAACTCAAACGGGAGTCTTTTATTATTATGTTTCTCAAACAAACGATTTTGGATGCGAAAGTGACCGCAATGAGATCAAAGTGCAAATTAGAGAGCCTGCAACTGCTGCAATTTCGGGAAATAATACAATAAAATTTGGAGATCGAACAGCATTAGCGGTCAAAATCAGTGGCGACGCTCCCTGGAATTTTGAACTTTCTGATGGGCAAGTATTTACTACGCCCAAGCCCGAAATTTTTCCTGAAGTGCAACCCGCCGAAACGAAAACTTATACGTTAGTGAGAGCGGCAAATACTTGTGGCGAAGTATTTCTGACCGGAAGTGCAAAGATTGTGGTATTGCAGCCGCTCGCTAATAGTGGAGAATTAATTGAAGAAATAAAGGTTTTCCCAAATCCGGCAATCGACGTGCTTCAATTCTCAATTTCGGATATAGAATTTACAAACAAACCGCTCACAATTTCATTGGTGAATATGTTGGGTCAGGAGGTTATCCAATTCATAAAAGAACGGATTCGTAGCGGAGAAGAAGTGAATATTAAAGTAAGTAATCTACCAACCGGAATTTACTTGCTAAAACTTTCAAATGATGACCACTCTGTTTCAAAACGAATTGTTATCCAAAAATAAAACCCGCACAAGGCGGGTTTCATTTTTAGCAATAACTTATAAATATTAGTCAAGTGCAGGAATACGTAGAACCTGACCTGGGTAAATTTTATCAGGATGCGTAAGCATCGGCTTGTTTGCTTCAAAAATCACTGGATACTTGTTTGCATCACCGTAGTATTTCTTAGCAATTTTTGATAGAAATTCGCCTGATTCAACTGTGTGAAACTGAGCTTCTGGAGTTGGTTCTGCAACAGTAAGATTGTTATCTACCATAGCAACGCCTTCTACGTTACCAACTGCAAGGGCAATTTTTTCAGCGTCAATCTGCTGTGCAACTTCACCTTCAAGCGTTACGGTATCAGCTTGCACCTTTACTACTAACTTTTTAAAGGGAAGGCCAAGCCCCTGAATGTGGCTCAATAGTGCTTGTGCTTTCAGCTCAGGCTGTTTTTCTTCTGGCTCTTTTTCGGTCTTGTTGAATAGCTTTTCTCCAACACCTTTGAAAAATGACATTAAACCCATAATCTTGTTTTGTTTTGATTAAAAATATATTTCATCCAAATTTACGTGTTTTTGAGTTCGTTATACAAAAAACTGCGTTGATTAATTTGACAAACCATAAACTAAAAAAAATACTTTACCGTTTTAAATCAAAAAAAATAAGCAAATGAAACACTTTAAAATAATTGTTGTGGCTCTTTTGAGCGTCAATGTCGCGGTATTTGCCCAGTCAGAAGAAGCTGCAATTAAACAAACCGTGCTGGATTACTTAGATGGAGGCACAAACGGTGATGTTGCAAGGTTCAAAAAAGCATTTGTTTCGGATGCAATACAACGGTCGGTTGGACGAAACGGAACTGTTTCTGGAATGACTGTTGAAAGCCTTGCTAGCAAAATTAAACCCGGCTCGGTAATGAATCGTCAGACTAAAATCGTTTCGTGGAGCTACGCAAATGATGCCGCTACCGCAATTACCGAAACGGCGTACGAAACCTCTAAAATTATTGACCTGCTGAACTTGCTAAAAGTAAACGGCGAGTGGAAAATTGTTAGTCGCGTATTTTCAAGAATGGAACTCAACGAAGAGGTAGCGAGTAGCAGCGGTTCGATGTCATTACCCGTTTCTACTTCCGCGAAAGCGGTCAAAGCTGCTCCGGCAAAGAAAAAGCCTGTCGTTTCTGACGATGGCTGGTAAAATACAACTCAAAATATAATGTACAAAAAAGGCGAAACGCATGTTTCGCCTTTTTTGATGTCTAAAAACTAATCTATAATTGTCGTAACAAATATTCACCATAACCACTTTTTACCAGCGGCTCAGCGACTTTTTTAAGTTGAGCAGCGTCAATAAAACCCATGCGGTAAGCTACCTCTTCGATGCAGCCGATTTTCAAGCCTTGTCTTTCTTCAATCACCTGAACGAACTGCCCCGCTTGCATTAAAGAAACGAACGTGCCCGTGTCAAGCCACGCAGTTCCTCGGTCTAAAACGCCAACTTTTAGTTTTCCTCTTTCCAGATATACTTGGTTTACCGTCGTGATTTCGAGTTCTCCGCGAGGCGAAGGCTCAATTGTTTTCGCAATTTCTACCACGTCGTTATCGTAAAAATAAAGCCCGGGTACGGCGTAATTTGATTTCGGCTTGTCTGGTTTTTCTTCGATGGAAAGGGCCTTTTTGTTTTCGTCAAAATGCACTACACCATAGCGTTCGGGGTCGTGTACTTGGTAAGCAAAGACAATTCCACCTTCCGGATTGTTGCAAGATTGCAGTAATTTGCTCAAACCGCTTCCGTAGAAAATATTGTCTCCCAAAACTAAGGCAACTTTATCATCGCCAATAAATTCTTCGCCGATGATAAAAGCTTGAGCAAGTCCGTCAGGCGACGGCTGTTCTGCGTATTCGAACCTACAACCAATGTTTTCACCGTTTCCCAATAATTTTTTGAAGTGCGGTAAATCGTGCGGCGTTGAAATAATAAGAATTTCGCGGATTCCGGCGAGCATTAGCACCGATAACGGATAATAAATCATCGGCTTGTCGTATACGGGCATGAGCTGCTTACTGACCGCCAAAGTTAATGGGTGAAGCCGTGTGCCGCTTCCTCCGGCAAGAATTATTCCTTTCATTTTCTTAGATTTGAGATATTAGATTTGAGAAGAGAGAGCCATTTCTCCGTATTTTTGCTGAAAACGTTGCGAATTATCGTTGGGCGTACATTTCGTTGTAGTAATTGGCGTAATCTCCTGAAGTGATATTTTCAATCCAAGACCAATTATTCAAATACCAATCCACGGTTTTGGCGAGGCCTTCTTCAAAAGTAACCGAAGGTTTCCAGTCAATTTCGTTCATTAATTTACTTGCGTCAATTGCGTAGCGTAAGTCGTGCCCTGCACGGTCGGTTACATAAGTGATAAGTTCACGAGATTTTCCTACTTCGTTTCCGAGTTTGCTGTCCATCAAATCGCAAAGTAGATGTACTAATGCAATATTTGTCCACTCGTTGTTTCCGCCAATATTGTATGTTTCGCCGTTTTTTCCTGCGTGAAAGATGTTGTCGATTGCTCTTGCGTGGTCAATCACGTAGAGCCAATCCCGTACGTTTTCGCCTTTCCCGTAAACCGGAAGTGGTTTTTTGTTCTTAATATTATTAATCATCAACGGAATCAATTTCTCAGGAAAATGATTCGGACCGTAATTATTTGAGCAGTTTGAAAGCACCATTGGCATTCCGTAAGTGTTGTGGTACGCTCTTACAAAATGATCAGAACTCGCCTTTGACGCCGAGTAAGGCGAGCGAGGATCGTAAGAAGTATCTTCAAGGAAAAACTCTTCGGGATTGTGCAATTCACCGTAAACTTCGTCGGTTGAAACGTGGTAAAATAACTTGCCTTCGTAATTTCCGTGCCACGTTTTTTTTGCGGCGTTTAGTAAATTCACAGTTCCCACAACGTTCGTCATCACAAACGACATTGGGTCGGTGATGGAACGATCAACGTGTGATTCTGCTGCTAAGTGAATAACGCCGTCGGGCTTATATTTATCAAATAACGCATCAACGTAGGCGGCATCCACAATGTCACCTTTTTCAAAAGTATAATTGGGAAGTTTGTCAATATCGGAAAGGTTGGTGAGGTTTCCGGCGTAAGTCAGTTTATCTAAGTTGATAATCTGATAATCGGGATATTTTTTCGTGAAAAGTCTAACAACGTGTGAGCCAATGAAGCCGGCACCGCCCGTAATAATGATAGTTTTTGCAGCCATTAATATGTTGATGTTCAATTGAACCACAAAAAAACGCATCAAATACCACTTAAACAATTATACGTCCATAATCTTACTAATCGGTAAGTACAATAATAAAATAGCGGGTTAATTTGCACTAATTTACGGGAAATTGAGTTAATTTTATATGTACTTTCAAACTCTAAGTAAGTCGATGCTATGTTCGTTGAAGTAACTAATGGTGTAAAAATATCGGTAGAAACGGCTTTTCAGCCTTTCTATTCTGACGCTTCGAAAAGCGAATACGTTTTTTCGTACACCGTAACTATTGAAAACTTGTCGGATTTTACGCTCCAACTCAAGCGGAGGCATTGGTATATTTACGAAGCAACCGGCGGAATTGACGAAGTGGAAGGCGAAGGCGTAATTGGGTTGCAACCAATTTTAGAACCCGGTCAAAAGCACGTTTATACGTCAGGCTGTAATTTGCACACGCCAATTGGTAAAATGGAAGGCGTTTACCAAATGGAACGCACGATGGATGGGCGTTTTTTCGATGTCAAAATTCCTTCCTTCACCATGGTTGTTCCGCATTTATTGAATTAGGAAATGCTAATAGATTCACTGCTAAAGCATATTCTACTTGCGGGAAACGAGCATTCACTTCACTCCC
>JANQUM010000123.1 GCA_030731175.1 Spirosomataceae bacterium | reverse complement strand
ACCTTCAATCCTTCATCTCCCAAAAGCGTATTTTCAAAAACTTCTTTGGCTTCAACTAAATGCGTTTCTACTTCTTTGTAGCGAGAAGAATAATGCCCGATAATAAGTTTTTTTACGTTGGCTTGTTTCGCAATTAACCCGGCTTGTCGGGCGGTGGCGTGGAAAGTAAACGTTGCCCGTTCTTCGTTAGAATTATTGAATGTAGCTTCGTGGAAAAGTAAATCGGCGTTCGCAATTATCGGAATAACTGACTCATTATAAGCAGTATCTGAGCAGTACGCAATTTTCTTGGCGGGGGTGCCGGGCTTGGTATAATCCTTTGATTTATAGACTCTTCCCCGCAATTCATCAAATACGTCTTCACCGTTTTTTAGTTTCACGATATACGGAACGGGGAAATTTGGCGGCATTATTTCTTTCCGCATTTTACGTGGGCCAGGCTTGGTTTCGATTACGTAACCATTGCAAGGAACACGGTGAACCAACGGCACGGTTGTGACCGAAAAAAGGGGGTGTTCGTACACCAATTGCGAAACTTCGGGGTCAGTTTCGATAAAGTTCAAATCAAAAAATAGCGTGGTGTTTGAATGCTTGAATTGCAGCGTCAAAATTTCGTCTAATCCCGGTGGTCCGATAAGCGTTAGTGGCTCGGTTCGACGGTTTAAATTCAAGCTCGAAAGCAAGCCGATAAGCCCGAAGTAGTGATCTCCGTGCAAGTGACTAATCAAAATATGCCGTAAGCGGGTGTGTTTTACGTGCTGCTCAAGTAAACGGTATTGCGTTCCTTCGCCGCAATCAATTAAAATATATTCGTTATCAATACTAACTAAATACGCCGACGGGTTGCGGTTGAGTTGCGGGTTGGCTGAGCCAGTTCCTAAAACGGTAAATTCGATATTCAAAGAGGTGGAATTTTGTAAAGATTAAAGAACAAAGATGCAGGATAAAAGACTTCGTAGCTATTACTCATTCTTTATTCAACTATCAAACATCGAACCGAACACCGTTGTTCAGAAACTCGTGTTTACAGTTCTTCTGCTTCGCCAAAACCGAACATATCCTCCTCGTCTTCTTCGCCCTTTAGTTCGTTTTCGAGGTCGTGCATGAAGACGGCTTCGGTGGCTTCATGTAGTGTTGGCAAGCATACAACGCCGTCTTCCAGTAAAAATTCGGTGGCATCAAGCACTTCGTCCGTTTTAGAAACAAGGAGTAGAATTCCGCTTTCACGCTGGCAAACCCGGTTCACTTTCGTGAATAGACTTGTTGCAGAATCGTCTATTTTACTAACCGTTGTCAGGTCAAAAATATAGTTTGGAATCCCGCCGTTGAAATGCTTAATTACTTCCTTCTCTGCCTCTTTTTGCTCGTTTTCCGAGAAAGATTTTCCGCTGACAGTTAGGACTACGTATTGCTCGCTAACTTCTACTTTTAGTGCCATTTCTGAGTTTTTATTTATTGAATTTTACCGATATATATTGTTCAGGATGCAAAGATAAAATTTATCCATTAAATTTATAATTTACTATTCACCCAAAAATACTATGCCAATATCTCCGTCTATTGTTGCTTCGCCGCCGTGGAAACTCACCGGAAACGGCTATATTTTTACTTTTTGGTTTACCAAGAAATGGGCGAAAGCGTTTGGTCATTTACACGATTTTCAGTTAGAAAGTGCCGTTGGTGGCTTCGGGACCGTGATGCTCGTGGACTATCACTCGTCTGATGTTGGGCCTTATCAGGAATTACTTATTGTTCCGGGAAGGTTTAAATTGAACGGTAAAAAGCAGTTTTCTATTTCAAAAATTTACGTTTCGAGTTATGAAAGCGTTTGGAACGGCATAAATAATTGGGGAATCCCGAAAGAACTCGCCGATTTTGAATTTACATCGCTTTCTGAGAATAAAGAAAGAGTGAAAGTCTCGATAAATGGTAAAACGTTTTTTGAAGTCGAAGTGGCGAAGCGAGACGTTTACGTTCCAATTACGACAAAATTTTTCCCGCTGCGGTTAGCTCAGAAAAGAGGCGATAATTTGTTAATTACCAATTCATCCGCGAAAGGAAAAGCGACGTTTGCGAAGGCTGAAAACTTAACAATAAACCAAGAGCAGTTTCCCGATATTTCAACGTTAAAACCGCTAATTTCGCTTGCCGTAAAAGACTTTGAAATGACGTTTCCTGTTCCTGAGATATTCTAAAAATACGTTACGGAAATTGTTTTCACATTCAAATTTATCGGTAATTCTTTAACTTGCAGTGATTTAGACTCAACCCAAAATTATGAATAAACTTCTCCCTTTACTTCTTTGCTTTATTTCAGTAACGGTTTTTGCCCAAAAACCCGACGGATTTCAGCAGAAAAAACGCCTTAACTCTGTAAAAGACGCTAATATTGAAGGTTTTGAAACCATTGATGGCTCGAAGCAAAATTCGTTCAAACGTTTTCCGAGCATTGATAATAACCTCAGAAATCTCGAAGAGGTAAGCGTTGTACGTGATACAACGAACAAAGTTATTTTTATCGAAAACCTCGCCCGTCCGGTGGTGGGAAATCAGCTGAGGATTTCAGCAACCGCAATGGCGATGGATTTTGTGGAGAAAAACAAAACTTCGCTGAGGTTGAAAAATCCGGTGGAAGAACTTTCGCTTATTTCATCAGAAACCGACGAAAGCGGAATTACGCACCTCCGAATGGAGCAAAAATACCGCGGAATCTCTGTTTACGGCGGCGAATTACGCGTGCATATCAAAGATAATCGGGTTACTTCGCTCAATGGTTTTACGTTTCAAACGCCTGATATTTCGGTAACGCCAAGTTTTGCCGGAGCAAAAGCGGTGGAAATTGCGTTGCAAGACCTTTCTAAAATTGCGAAAGTTCAAGCTGTTGACACGAAGGGTTTTGGCTTACTTCCAGTCCAAACAAATACTGCGGATCTTCGGATTTATTTTCAGGGGGAAACGCCTGTTTTAGCTTACGAACTCACCGTCCGCCCTAATTTAGTGGAACGCTGGATTTATTTTGTGAACGCCAAAACCGGCGAAATAATTGACAAATATAATCACACGTGTACCGTTGACGGAATTTTCAGAACCACCGCTCGTGACCTGAACGGGCGTGAGCAGGAGTTCCGTATTTACGAACAAAGTGGCACGTATTTTATGCTCGATGCGTCGCAAAAAATGTTTTCGCCGCAGCGTTCTACCTTACCAAACGAGCCCTCTGGAGCTGTATGGACCATTGACGCTAAAAATTCCCGCATTGGCGGCGACATGGAATTTGCCCACGTTACTTCGCGGGATGGCTCAACGTGGTCGTCGGTTGCGGTTTCGGCACATCATAATGCGGGTCTGTGTTACGCTTATTTTCAAAATACCCACAACCGAAACTCTCTAAACGGCAACGGCGGTAACATAGTATCAGTAATTAACATTTCGGACGAAGACGGCACGGGTTTAGATAACGCCTACTGGAATGGCGAGTTTATGGGTTACGGAAACGGAAATCAAGCTTTCAAGCCGTTGGCAGGATCTTTAGACGTTGCGGGGCACGAAATGACCCACGGCGTAATTGAAAATACAGCGAAGTTAGAATACCGAAATCAGTCGGGTGCATTGAACGAATCTTTCGCCGATATTTTTGGTGTTTTGATTGATCGAGATGACTGGACACTCGGCGAAGATGTGGTAAAACCGGGTGCGTTTCCATCTGGTGCGTTGCGGAGTTTACAAGACCCAAATCAAGGTGGAAACTCGCTGCGTGACCGTGGTTTTCAACCGAAAAATATGTCGCAATATGCCTTTTTGAAAGATACGCCAGCCGAAGATAACGGCGGAGTTCATATAAATAGCGGCATCCCGAATCACGCTTTTTACCTGTTTGCGAGTAATAATGCCGTTGGGCTTGCAAGAGCAGAAAAGGTTTATTACCAAGTTATTACAAATTATCTAACCCGAACTTCTAAGTTTCTTGATTTGCGTTTAGCAGTGATAGACGCTTCTAAGAATCTTTACGGCGATGCTGTTGCAAACGCTGCTCGGCAAGCGTTTGACCAAGTAGGCATTGTGGAAAGTACTACCTCGCAACCGCAACCAGATAAAACGCCCCAAATCCCGGTAAATCCGGGAGCGGAGTCTTTAGTGATTTATGATCCGGTAGAGCAAACGCTGTACGCTGGTGTTTTTGGCCAAAATAATTACCTTCCCATTGCGGTAAATTTTGGTTGTCTCGCAAAACCGTCGGTGACGGATGATGGCTCGTTCGTTTATTTTGTGGGAAAAGACCGCAATATTTATCGGAAAAATCTCCGTACAACCGCAACACCCGAACGCCTTAGTGACAACGGTACTTTCAGAAACGTCGCCATTTCAAAAGATGGCAGCAGACTCGCGGCCTTAGCCGCCGAAGCAGATCAGTTTATCTATATATTTGATTTGCAAAATAACCAAAACGTACGTTTCAGGCTCTATAACTCCACTTACACGCAGGGTGTTAGTACGGATGAAGTGCTTTACGCCGACTCTTTCGAGTGGGATTATTCCGGCGAATTTCTTATTTATGACGCTTTTAATCGAGTAAAAAGCTTGTTTGGGAACGTAGAATTTTGGGATGTCGGAATTTTGCAGGCCTGGAATCCCGCAACCAATACTTTCGGAACGGGAAATATCGAAAAAGTTTTCACGAATCTCGAACGAGGCGATAATATCGGAAATCCGGCACTTGCTAAAACCAGCCCGAACGTTATTGCCTTTGATTATTACAACGCCGAAGATGATGCATACTTCGTGGTTGCCACCGATTTTGACACCGGTGAATTAAAGGGGGTTGTAGAAAATAACGATATTGGTTATCCTGACTATTCGAAGTCTGACGATAAACTCATTTTTAATTCACTTCAAAACTCCCAAAGTATTGTGCGTGGAATTGGTCTGGCAAGTGATAAAATTTCGCCTGCTGGAAACGCAAGTACTTTATTCACAGATGCAAAATGGGCGGTTTGGTACGCTCAAGGGCAACGGCAATTACCCACGAAATCGGCTCAAACCCTCGTTTTTAACCAAATAAGTGATCAAGACGCTCGAGCAGTGGTTACGTTAACAGCGACCGCGAGTTCAAATTTAGCGGTACAATTTACTGTGAAAGAAGGTGATGCTACCGTTTCAGGAAACCGATTAACGTTAGGAAGTACGGCGGGGAAAATTACGGTGGAAGCCTTTCAGGTTGGAAACGCAAGTTTCACGCCGATAAACACCGAACGGACTTTCTGCATTCGCCCCAATGCTCCGACACTTACCAGTAGCGGAACAACCTTGACTGCCTCGGGTGGGCAACAATATCAATGGTATATTAATGGAAATGCTTTGGGTGGACAAACAACAAACCCAAGCATTCGGGCAGAATTTGCGGGAACTTACAGCGTTCGGGCAGTGACCACGGACGGCTGCATTAGCAACGCTTCAGCGGGAACTGCGTTTCAGCAATTATTGAGTAACGAAGACATTGTACTGAACCTGAAAGTTTTCCCGAACCCAACCAGCGATTTTCTGGAAATTGAGCTTCCAGTTAGTTTAAAAGTGAAAGAACTTTCTTGTTTTGATGCCGCTGGGAAAAAGCAATTCACCGTGCCATTTTCCCGAAAAGTATCTGTGCAAAATTTGCCGGCCGGAACGTACCTCTTAAAACTAATAACCGAGAAAGAAACTTTTTTGCAACGATTTGTGAAGCAATAATATACGTATCGAAATAGATATAAAAAATGTTAGTATATTTACTTACAATCTCTTATTTAAAAACTATGCGTGCAATAATTACCTCGTTATTTATCTGTTTATCAGTTGTTTATGTTAATGCTCAATCTGTGGCAATTGCCTACGCCGACATTGCCCATGGTAATTTTGGTGGAACATACGCCGGCACCGCAAGCGGAAGTAACTTTTTTGCGGCGGAAGTGATTTCCGAAACAGGAAGCCGCCTGATTCGGGTAAAAAAATACAACGCCGACGGGGCATTCCTAACAACAAATATACACAGCGACGGCTGCCAGACTTGCAACACCAGCGGGCAAATTCCGATACAGATATTTCCCGCCAGTGATGGCGGAGCGTTTCTATACTACGAATTGACAAGCAATACGCCCGTTCTGAAAAAGATTGCTTCAGGTGGAAACGTCGTGTGGACGCAAACATACAACAACTTAAAATTTGTAAAGGCAACTCCAACGAGTGGCAACGGTCTTTTTGTTGTTTTCAGGGCAACGAGCGGTATAAATATTAATCGATATTTTATTTATAATTTGACTACCACCGGCTCTACCAACTGGACTAGAGATCTCGCAAATGCACTACCTACCGATATTGTCGCTACATTAGATAACGGCATTATCATCGCTGATGCCGACAGTACAAAACGCATGAGCAACGCCGGAACTAAGTTGTGGTCTGTAAACCGTGGGAGTAATTTGGTCAGGGTTGTTGATTCAGATTTTGGTTATCAAGCAGATGCCAATCGGGTAATTAGGTTCAGCTTAAGTAACGGAAACATAGATTTCGTGCGTAACCAGGTAGGAGTTAATGATTTACTGGTAACGCCAGACAAAGCGATTGTTTTTTCTACAAATGATAGAATTCAAAAACTAAGCACTTCGGGTAATAATATATTCACTACCACTACTGGTTCGCAGCGGCTCACTCTCGCTGCAAACGGAAATATTGGCAGCGTAGGTACGGGTACTTCGTCTAACTGGATCACAGTTTTTAACGGAAGTGGTGTTTTACAGTGGCAAAAAAGCCTTACTTATAATTTAGGTCAGGAAGTAATGGTGCATCCTTCGTCTGATAATGGCTGGTTTGCAACCACAAGAGGGCAGGTATCGGCAAAGGCGAGTTCGTTCGGCACGGGTTTTCTCTATAAATTCAATGCCTCAACGACGGGATGTAATTTTTCTGTTAGTATTTCTCCAAATACGAAACAATTTTTGTGTAAAACCGGCAGCGTAAACTTTGAGGTAACGCAGTCAAACCTTGATTTATCCTTCGGTTTACCAACTACAGATTACACAGTGCAATGGCTACGAAATAATCAAGTTGTTTCTACCAACACACTTACATATGCCGCAACACAAACGGGCGATTATTTGGCGAGGGTTACACAAGGAAGCTGCGTGAATAACACTGCCAGTGTCGCTGTTGAAGTATTAGGAAATACCGCTCCGATTGTAACTTCTGATATTAGCGAGTTATGTCTAAGCGGCGGGGCGAGTGTTACGCTTACGGCCACTGGCTGCCCCAGCGGTTCTACTATCTCATGGTCAACTAATCAAACCGGGGCTAACATTACCGTTTCTCCGGTAGTCACAACAGATTATACCGCTCAATGTATTACTAATTATACCCAAAATAATGTTCCAACAACGTGCGTTGGGGTAGCGAGTGCAAGTAGAAGAATTACAGTGCGAACCACCTCAGACCTCGCCATTCCGAGTGGTATCACGGGATCAAGTGTAATTTGTAAAGCAGCTGCTGAGCAGCTGAGTGTAGCCGTCAGCAGTAATGCCATTGCACCTTTAACTTACAACTGGACTCGTAATAGCACCGCCTTTAGTACGCTATCATCAATTTCCACTTCCACGGCGGGAGATTATCAGGTTAGCGTTCGGGATAAACGAGGATGCACGGTACAATCTCCGGTAAAAACTTTGGAAACGTTGGGTAACACAATCCCGACTATTTCATCGGATATTGACCAGCTATGTTTGAATGGCGGGGCTGATGCAATATTAACGTCGGGGGGCTGTTTAACTGCCGCCAATACGTTGTGGTCTAATAATCTAACGGGATCAACAATCACGGTTTCTCCAACAGTCACAACAGACTATACCGTTCAATGCGTTACGAACTATACCGAAAATAGTGTCGCAAAAACATGTATTAGTGTACCAAGTACGAATAAGAGAATTACGGTACGAACCACTTCAGATCTTACAATCCCTAACGGTATTACGGGCTCTAATGCAATTTGCAAAGAAGCTGCTGAGCAATTAAGTGTAGCCGTTAGCAGCAATGCTATTGCACCCTTAACTTATAACTGGACTCGGAATAGCGTTGCCATTAGTACGTTATCAGTAATTACTGCCTCTACGGCGGGTAATTATCAGGTTAGCGTTCGGGACAAACGAGGATGTACGGTACAATCTCCAGTAAAAACGTTACAAACTTTAGGTAACACAATTCCTACTATTTCGTCAGACATTGACCAGCTATGCTTAGATGGTGGAGCAAGGGTTTCATTAACGTCAGCGGGTTGCTTAACTACTGCTAACACCTTGTGGTCTAATAATATAACCGGATCAGTGATTAACGTTTCTCCCACGATCACCACCGATTATACCGCCCAGTGTGTGGATACTTATTTGAAAAATGGCATTTCTCAAACATGTGTTGGCTCGTCAAGTCCAACCAAAAAAGTAACGGTTTTGACTACATCTAACCTCGGCATTACTACTGGGA
>JANQUM010000122.1:6608-8530 GCA_030731175.1 Spirosomataceae bacterium | reverse complement strand
GGTACAACTCTCAGCAAATGCTCTACTTTTACCCTGCCACGGCTTTTTCTTTTATCCAATAATTTCACGATGTGAAAGCCGTACTTAGACTGTATGGGTTCTGAAACTTCTCCGACTTTAAGACGATAAGCCGTGACCTCCATTGGATATAGCAACTGTAAGCCGGTGTACCAACCCAAATAACCGCCTTTTGCGGATGTATTTTTATCGTCGCTGTATTGTTCGGCAAGGCTTACAAAAGATTCGTCGTTTTTAGCTCGGACAAAAATTGTATTGGCAAGTGCTTTTTTCTCCGCTTGAGTATCTTTCTCAGCAAATTCTGAGCAGTAAATTAAAATGTGGCTTACCTCAACTTCACTTTGGAGGTTTTCATAGGCTTCACGAGATAATTTTTCTATTAATGTACTATCTTCCTGAAAATCTTGATAGATAATATTTTTATAAGTTTTTAGCTCATTAAGCATTACCTCGTCTTTGTTGTAACCTAACTCTGTTGCTTCTTTGAGAAGCATTTGCTGAAATATGATTTCCTTGGAAATTCCATTCAAATCAGACGAATCATTAATAATATACCGTTCTGTGAGGGCAGCAAACTTATCAGTGGTAATGACTTCACCACCAATCTTGACTACCACGGGCATAGGCTGTGAAAGTTCTTCAACAATTTCTGCCGTTGGGGCTTCATTTATGGGAACATTCTGTGGTGTTGATGGAAATCTCTGGCACCCTTCGGTAGCAAGCAAAAAACCAACTGCTCCGGCAAAACGTAATGTTTTTTTAATTTTCTTATCTATCACGTACTATCGCTTCAGTTCTAAAATTAAATAAGCTGCAAAAATAGCTTAAAATAAGCTCATTTTCATAAAAAACGCTAAGTCATCCCGATTGAAATTGATTATACTTTGCGAATTATGCAGGTTCTTGTTGAGATAGGCAGTGAAAACTTCCTAAGCCCCAAATAATTTCGGTTGAATCTATTCCGACTACCTGCCTACCGGGAAATGCCTTGGAGATTATTTCTAATGCTGTTTCGTCGTTAGAACAACGATAGGTAGGAACAATAACGTATTTATTGGTAACGCAAAAATTTGCGTAAGATGCGGGAAGCCGCTCACCTGCTGAAAAAACGGCATCAGGCATAGGTAATTCAACAATATTTATTGATTTGCCGTTAAGAAATTTTAACTTATTGAGTTGTTCATAATTTGCTTTTAACGGTTCATAATTGTCATCGGATGCATTATGCTCTATACATGCCAACACCGTTTCTTCCGATGCGAACCTCGTGGTATCATCTATATGCCCGTCGGTATCGTCCCCAACAATTCCGTCTTTGAGCCACATAATTTGCTCTACGCAATAGTAGTTAATTAAGTATTCTTCAATTTGCCTTTTGGATAAATGAGGGTTCCGGTTTTTGTTTAATAAGCAAGATTCGCTTGTTAATAAAGCTCCCATTCCGTTCACTTCAATTGAGCCGCCTTCCATGACAATGCCCGGTTTGAAAACTGGTAAATCAAGTAATTGACCAATTTTTGCGGGAATAGCGTTGTCTGCATCATAAGGCGGATACTTCCCGCCCCAGGCGTTGTATTCCCAATCAACAATTGCTTTTTCAGACCCGCTGCGTTTTTTCAAGAAAGTTGGGCCGTGATCCCGGCACCAAGAATCGTTTGTGGCGTGTGCATACAATTCGATATTATTTTCTGAGATTTCAAATTCAACTAATTTTTTTCGGATGAATGAAATTAGGTCTTCGCTATGAGCGTTTATGCGAACTTTCTCAGATTCTGCGATTTTTTCAATCAATTTAAAATAGGGCGGGTATATTTTTTCAAAGCGATTTCCCCATGTGTCCGAATTTTTGGGAAAAGAAAGCCAAGTAGCTTCGTGTAATTCCCACTCGGCAGGAAAATGATACC
>JANQUM010000122.1:3492-6598 GCA_030731175.1 Spirosomataceae bacterium | reverse complement strand
ATGATACCCTAATTGAAGTGGAGTGGCAAGTGTTGGTTGCATTAAATTGAACTTTTACGATATTTTATTGTCATTTTTAGCTCAAAAGCCTAAAAATGAACGATTTACAATTTATTGACTTGATTTTTGCGATTCAAAAATTAACTTTGCAATTGTTATGCACGCATAACGTGTGAAAGGAATGACTCCTTATTTTTAGAATAGAGGAGAGGTTGAATAAATGATAGGTTTAAAAACGCAGCCAGCATTGTTGGCTGCTTTTTTTATAATTTCCGTAACATTCCCTATTTTGCATCAAAAAAAATCAAGTGCCAAAGATACTACCTGAGTCCGAATTAGTGGCATTATTAAAAAATAAGGATCAAAAGGGGTTTGATTACCTTTACGAGAATTATTCTACGGCACTTTTTGGAATCATAAACCGGATTATTCCTCACGAAGATGATGCAAAAGATGTTCTGCAAGACGTTTTTGTTAAAATTTGGAATAATATAGAAAGCTATTCCCCACAGAAAGGACGTTTTTTTACGTGGATGCTAAATCTCGCTCGTAATATGTCGATTGATAAGTTACGCTCAGCCAATTATAAATACCATAATAAAAACCTGGCGATTGACGACCACATGGTAAACGTATTTGACAAAAACCAAGCTTACACAGAAAACGTAGATAGAATTGGCTTACGAAAAGTAGTAAGTACATTAAGAGCTGAATACCGTGAATTGATAGAGTTGGCGTATTTTTCGGGTTTTACCCAAGTAGAAATTGCCGAAAAACTGGAAATGCCCCTCGGTACCGTGAAAACACGTTTGAGATCAGCGATAAAAGAATTAAGAATAAAATTTGATTAATCATGTCAATAAAATATGATGAATGGATTCCCGAATACATTGCGGGACAGCTAAATGATGAGCAATTGGCTGAATTTGAAAAGGCTCTCGGTAAAAACAAATCACTTCAAAATGAGCTTAATGCAACCGAAACGGCACTTGAAGCATATGCCGTTGCTACAGGCAAAGAGCTTAATGATGTTGGTTTACAAAACCGAATCTGGGAAAAGTTAAACGCTAATAATTCTGCAACGGCTACTACTTCCATGTTAAGCGATGGTTTTAACGATGAATATCCGAGCGTCGCTCAAGAATTTACCATCGGAAATTTCATGCGTTCGTACATCGGAATTGCTGCTTCTGTATTACTCTTGATGAGTTTAATTGGTAACATTTACCTTGCAAATGACGCGAAATATCAGAAAAGTAATTTCTTGTCAACCTTAGAAGAAAAAAGCCTTTTGCAAGAAAGACTGAATCAAGTCAGTAGCACAAGTGATTTATTTGCTCAGGAAGTGGCTCTACTGAAAAGCCCAAATATGAAAGTTTGTAAATTAATTTCAAGCGAACGCGGGCATAATAATTCGCTTTTGCTGGCAATTGATATGGCGAAAGACATGCAGGTCATGGTGATGAGCCCTGATTTGCCTTCAAAACCGACAGGCCACTCTTACCAATTATGGGCAATTAGTGCTACCGGAGAAATTGTGTGTATGGGAACATTTGATTCTGAAAAGAAAATTTACACAATGAAAAAACTTCCGTTTAACCCAAAAGAGTTTGGTGTTACAATGGAAGAAGGGGAGTTTGGTATGCCGCAACCCACGTCTGAGTACTTAGTTCGGGGAATTTAGTAAATTGTGAAAGAAGTATATATCCTTGATTATTTAAGACTACCGACTGGCAAAAAAAACGGTCGGTATTCTTTTGTTCCTCCCGAAGAATTTACAGCATTTTTACTTGCCGGAATACTGAATAAATACCCAAAATTAAGCGTTTTAAGCGATAAAATATTCCTATCAACTGCCGTGGGTACTGGTGGAAATATGGCTCGTTACATTGCGTTGTCGGCAGGGTTCTCGTATAAAATCCCCGCGGTATCTATTGATGCTCAATGTGTTGGTAGTTATGAGGCAATAAATAGCGGCTACGCTCAGATAAAAAGCGGACTGGCAGATATTGTGCTTGTTGGCGGTTTTGAAAGTAACAGTTTGTTACCCGAACGAAAATACCATAAACGCGATTTTCGGCATTCTGACGAGCCATTTATTTATGCAGATTTTGCACCCAAATCTTTTGGAGAAACCTCACTTGTAAAAACTGCCGAAAATGCGGCTCTTGACTTCGGAATTTCAAAATCAGAAATGGTGGATTGGTCAATTTTGAGTAACGAACGTGCCGCGTTAACGGTCAATTCTGGCTTACTCAAAAACGTAATTTTACCATTTAAAGACAATAATAAAGACGAAACCTTGAAGAAAGCAGCGGTTTTACACCGCTTTAAAAACCGGGAACCTTTAATCGATGGTGCTACGTCGTGTTTGTTTGAAGATGGTGCCGCAATTATAGTTTTGGCCTCTAAAATAGGAGCAGAAAAGTTGGCCGCTATTCCTCAATTTAAGATAAAAGGCGTTTGCACAGTAGGAGTAGAGCCAAACAAAACCCCACTGGCTTTTTTAGATGCAGTAAAAGAAAATATTAAGTACTCAAACGCCAAAATGAGCGATGTCGATTTATATGAGATTAACGAATCTTTCGCTTTAAAACCGTTAATTCTAAATAAAGTCCTCGGAATTCAAACTGAAAAAATTAATGTAATCGGCGGGAATTTATCATTTGGCCATCCGTTTGGAGCGTCAGGAGCAATAAATTTGATTCATTTATTAGTAAGTTTGCAGCACGAAAATAAAGAACTTGGTTTGGTTGCTGCTTCAGCAGCTGGTGGGCTTGGAAGTTCAATTATAGTGCAACGAATAAATTGATGATTGCCGATAAAATACTTACTCATGCCGAAACGCAACCCGATAAACTTGCTATGTCATGGCGGGGAGAACGAGTAACTTATGCCGAAATAAGAAATTTGGTGAATGTTTTGTCGGTTGAACTTTCTACCAAAAGTAACCGCTACTTTATAGAGTCTGATTCTCCCATAACCGCAATTGTTCAATTACTGGCGTGCCAATTAACCGAAAATATTGGATTAATTGTGAGCAAGGAAATGCCAATTTCCGAAAGAAAAAAACTCATTGAAAGCTATCAATTTTGCGTTTTTGCTT
>JANQUM010000122.1:0-3482 GCA_030731175.1 Spirosomataceae bacterium | reverse complement strand
GTGGCAAGGGGCAACCGTTACATTTGGCGAATTACATTTTGCAAAGTCTTGGGGCAAATTATTTCAACAAGAAAAAATTACTTCGGCTTTTTTAGTGCCATCGCATTTAAAACTTTTGTCGAACCAAGTAATCGGCGATCAGATTAAAAGTATTGTCACGGCGGGAGAAAAACTTTCGTGCGAAACGGCTCGGCTATTCTTGGAGAAATCTCGCAACGTACTCCTGACCGAGTATTATGGAACGACAGAACTCGGTCATATTTCGTACCATCAAAATCAAGCGATTGTTGCAAATCCGTTGTCGGTCGGCAAGGCATTTCCTGCAGTAAAGATTGATATTTCTGAGAAGCAACTTTTCGTAAAAAGCCCCTACATATCTCCCGAATTCCGTGATATAAAAACTGTGGGCGACCTCGGTATTTGGGAAAACGGAAACCTCGTTCTTTTGGGGCGTTCAGGTCGGATGTTCAACCGGCGGGGACTAAATATATATGCACAGGAAATCGAACAAAAAGCGTTGTTGCTTCCCTCAATTAACGAAGTTTATTTACTGGAGCGAATAGTTTCCGGTCAAAAGAAACTTCACTTGATTTTTAGCATAAAACGCGAATCGCCGCCGCACAAAAATGTTGCAAAAGCATTAATTACCTATTTACAGGCACTTTTACCCGCGGCAAAATGCCCAAACCGAGCAATTGAAGTTGGTGAAATTCCCCGATTATCGGGCGGAAAAATAGACGAAAAGCGATTAGTGGAATTACTAATCAGTTCACAGAAAACCGAAGAAGAAAGCACGTGCGAAGCCCTCTTTTCGTAATATTTTTTCCATCTTCAATTTAAATTCTGTGAAATACATACTTCTCCTAAATCTACTGGTTTGTGGCGGTTTATTTGCCCAAACTGATTCTACGAATATTCTTCTCAATCAAGTTACAGTTACTGCTAATATTTCCAAATCTGATCTTATTCAAACGGCCAGAAACGTATCTGTTATTTCGGCGAGGCAGATTGAGCAATCTCCAGTTAAAACCCTTGATGGAATTTTGCAATACGCTTTAGGGGTGGATGTTAGGTCGCGTTCGCCTTTTGGTGTTCAAGCAGATGTTAGCATTCGCGGCGGAAATTTCGAACAAACATTGGTCTTGATTGATGGCGTAAAAATGAATGATCCGCAGACGGGTCACCATTCGTTTAATTTGCCAATTCCGATAAGCCAAATCGCAAAAATCGAAGTTTTACAGGGTGGGGCTTCGCGAGTGTTTGGGCCGGCGGCTTTTTCGGGTGTAATTAACATCATTACCAAAAAAGCAGAGGAAACAGCACTTAACATAAGTTTAGGTTTAGGCGAACGCAACCTGCATTTACTCGGCGGAGCGGTTAACCTAAAAAAAGATAAATTAACGTCGTTGGTTTCCGCTGAACGCATTTCAAGCAACGGATACGCTTATAATACCGCTTTTGATCGGGTTCAGGCGTTTACTAAAAATACGATTGAATTTGAGAAAGCAGAAATTTCACTTCAAGCCGGATTTATGACTAATAAATTTGGAGCCTCAAACTTTTATTCTCCTAAGTTTTTAGATCAGTATGAGGAAGTTGAATCAGCTTTCTTAATCGGAAAATGGATGCAAAATTTTACCCCGACTTTTAAATCAACTGCAACCATTTCTTACAGACAACACCGAGATTTGTACGATTTTAATCTATTCCGATTTACAAACGTAAATGCAGTCAATCATCACAAAACTAACGTATTGGATGTTGAATGGCGGGGTAATTGGATAAATAAATTTGGGAAAACTTCGTTTGGTTTAGAATTCCGAAACGAAGAAGTTTTGAGCAATCGTTTGGGAGAACAAATCGAAGAACCAATTGCAGTAGAGGGTGTTTTCGGCATATTTTACGATAAATCAAAAAACAGAGAAAACAGTAGTGCATATTTTGAGCATCGAAAAGACATCGGAAACCTAAATCTAACTTTTGGAACGATGTTTAATGTCAATTCGCAATTTGGAAATCAATGGTTTCCTGGGCTTGACGTCAGTTACCAATTACCCCAAAATGCGGCGATTTACAGCAGTGTTAATCGTTCGTATCGTTTCCCTACTTTTACGGAAATGTACTTGAATACCTCCACGGTTCGTGGAAACCCCGATGTGAACCCAGAAAGTGCCTGGTCTTACGAAATAGGCTTTAAGAAATTAAACCAATTAGTAACCTTTACAGCATCCGGTTTTCTTCGAAATTCAACTACGGCAATTGATAAAGTTTTACGAAAAGGTCAAACTGTTCCAGCAATTGAAAACATTTCTGATTTGAAGGTTTATGGAGTAGAATTAAGTACAGTTTTTAACTTAACTGGCGTTGATAAAATTGGAAACTTCGTGAATGCGGTCGGGGTTAATTACGCTTTTTCTGATGCCAATCAGCAAGCTACCGATTTTCAATCGTTTTATTCGCTAAATTATTTACGACATAAATTTGTTGCTAATTCGACTTTTACACTTGGTAAAAAACTGAGTTTATCAATGAATTACGTATTTAAAGATCGCGTGGGTGGTTATCAATTAGATGCTAATTCGCCGATGATTGCCTATGAGCCGATTCATTTGGTGGATTCCCGAATTTCTTGGAAAAATGCAAACTATCTAATTTACTTTGATGTTAACAACTTGCTAAATTATTCTTATTACGAATTTGGTTTCGTAGAACAGCCCAAACGGTGGCTCTCTATCGGCACGAATATAAATCTATAAAAACTATGTTTTACATAACAAGACGCGTCCTTTTTAATGCTGCCCACAATCTTTATAACCCCAAGTGGAGTAAAGAAAAAAACTTTGAAATTTTCGGCCCTTGCTCAAATCTGCATGGGCATAATTGGGAACTTCATGCAACTGTCAAAGGAGAAATTGATCCAGAAACAGGTTTTGTGATGGATTTGAAAAAGCTGAGTGATGAGCTAAAAATTAATATCGTTGATAAGGTTGATCACAAGTATATTAACGAAGACGTAGATTTTATGCACGGGATTTTACCAACTACAGAAAATATTGTGCGTGAATTCTGGAATATAATCCAGCCAATTTTGATCAATAAATACGGCGTGCAGTTACATAAATTATGGCTGGTAGAAACCCCAAATCAAAGCGTAGAGTACTTTGGATAAGCGAAAGAAACTGCTCATTATTTGCGGCGAAAAATCTGGTGAAATGCACGCCGCAAAAATGTGTGTTGAACTACTAAAAACCGACCCTGATATCAGGATTATTGGCTGGGGTGGTGAACACATGAAAGCAGCAGGTGTGGAAGTAACTCGCGATACATCTACACTTGCGATGATGGGCTTTTGGGAAGTTTTGAAACGTATTTTTTTCGTTAAAAAACTATTTACTGAATGTAAAGAGCTAATCTTGACTTCCCAGCCAGATTTAATTCTCTACGTTGATTATTCTGGCTTCAACCTTAGAATGGGTAAATGG
>JANQUM010000121.1 GCA_030731175.1 Spirosomataceae bacterium | reverse complement strand
CCCGTATGCTGGCTCAGATTTTGCCGTACCAACGTTTAACGAAGGTCGTGATTATTTATGGCCAATTCCGTTGAATACGCTGGCACAAAACCCTGCTATTGGACAGAACCCAGGTTGGGAGTAAAAAAGACTCATAGGTTAAATGGTTAAATATAGTATGCCGCATAAATATTTGCGGCATACTTTTTAATTCAATAGCTGTATTATAATGGATAGAAAATCATTTTTGAAAGGCCTTATCGCTGTACCGTTAGTAAGTGATTTACCTAAATTTATCGACTCGTCTCCATTAAACCACCATGCAATTGGTTCAACCAAAATAACCAACGTAAAACCATACATCTTTAAAAAAGCACTTTACGTAAAAGTAGAAACAGATGCCGGAATTAGTGGCTGGGGAGAAGGCGACCACGAAAGTACCTCTGTGTTGGGCTTATTTATAGAAGAAGTGCTAAAACCAATTTTTCTAAAAAAAGACCCTTTTGATTCGGAGTACCTTTGGCATCAAGCATTTTTTGAAGGATTTGAGAATGGTAGTACGGGGCTTAACCCCGGAGCATTAGCAGCTATTGATAATGCCCTTTGGGACTTAAAAGGAAAGTTAACCGGATTGCCCGTCCATAAATTGCTTGGCTCATCTGGATTAGAAAAAACCGCCGTTTACGGTTCTTACGGAAGACGGAAAAAGGGCGGATTCAAAACACCCTTCGAAATGGCAGAAGAAGGTATGGGCTTTGTAAAAGAAGGATACAAGACCGTAAAAGCACGGATGCAACTGTATGATCGTGACCGCAACCCGCCGTTTAATTTTACCTATGATTGCATTAAGGAAGTACGTAATGCGATTGGCGAAGACATCGAACTATTTGTTGACTTTAACAATGGCTACACCTCCGGAAAGGCAATTGAACTCGGACTTAAACTCTACGAACATTTTAACATTAAAGCCATAGAAGAACCTGTTTCAAGCTTGAACTACCCGCAACTTCGTGAAGTTGTGGATGCCCTGCCCTGCGAAGTGAACGCCGGGGAGCACGAATACAACCGGTGGCAATTCCGTGACTTAATCATTACAGGTAACCCCGACTGCCTCAATTTAGACGTTATAAAATGCGGAGGAATTTCAGAAACTAAAAAAATTGCGGGTATGGCCCACGCTTTTGATAAAGAAGTGATGGTGCACAATACAAGACCCACGCTCGCAACTGCGGCGAGTTTAAACTTAATTAGTAGCATTTCTAACGCCACCAAAGTACAAGAGTTTTCTGGCATGAGGCCCGAATTGGATCAAACTAAGCTTTTTAAAAACTCATTAAAATTTGAAAACGGTTTCCTTTATATCCCGCAAATACCCGGACTCGGACTGGAAGTAGATGAAATTGCCATGGAAAAAAACAAGTTAAACAATTGATAATTATCAATTAAAAAATGAAGTATTATGAAAACCCTCCTCTGCGTTATTACACTACTAATTAGCCAACTATGCTTCTCCCAAGCAGTGCCAGACATAGCAAATGCTCTACCAGATCACCCTCGGTTGTTGTGGTTAAAAGGCGAAGAAGCGGCGGTTCACGAAAACATTAAAACAGACGAAAACTGGCGAAAAATTCACGAAGCTATCTTGGCAGAAGCCAACGCCATGATGGCCTCAGTCAAAGATCTCAGTGCTGCCATCGA